>CAYTDW010000448.1:0-3399 GCA_964436585.1 uncultured Halioglobus sp.
TTCTGGGGGTATGAGTTGGACTATTGGGTTTTTTTACCACTGCGAGCGGTGGGCGTAACCGGGCGCGGGTGGCTAGTGGGCAAGGGCTATCACGGGCGGGGAGGGTGAAGCCCGGCGAGCGAGGTGCTCGCCGGTGGGGTTGGGCGAAGGCTAGCCCTGGCGTGATCGGTTGAGGCGGCGCATTGTCCGACTCTTCTGTGTGGAAATCATCGGCGGGTGCTGGGGGTGAGGGGTTCGCGAAGTCGGCTCGTTGCGGTCGATCTCGGCGAGGATCAGGCGGCCCCAGGTATCGCACAAATAGTTCCCCGTCGTGCATAGGCTCCTGGTGGTGGGGTCGAGTTGCTGGCGCTCGGTGAGTATTTCGAAAATAGCTCCGATGTCGTCCAGGGTGGCGCGGACAAGGGATCGCAAATCGTCGGTACCGGCGGGGGTGGTGGGTTTTTCTTTCGGTTGCATATGTTGCTCCTGTTGGGGTTATTTTGCAGCTTGCTTGCCGAACTCGCCGGGAATGACGTTGGTCGCGGTGTTCGTTCCTGTCACGAAGGAAGCCCAGTCCTCCATTAGGGCCCGGCGCTTTTCGAGGAGATCGCCGCGACGATACGCGGCTTCCACGGCGTTTCCGACCGAGTGCGCCAGCGCCATTTCGGCAATATGGTTTTGATAAAGGGTTTCTTCGGCAGCCCAATCCCGGAATGCGGAGCGGAAACCGTGCACGGTGATTCCCTTGCGTCGGGCTCGCATAAATTTCGTCATGGACATATCGGAGATCATGGGGGCATTTCGAACCCCGGGGAATATATGTTCGGCTGCCCTGTCGATGTTTTCCAGGAGGTCTCGGGCGGCCATGCTGAGGGGTACGCGATGCTCCCTGCCGGCTTTCATGCGCTTCCCGGGGATAACCCACAGGTCCTCGTGTATTTCGCCCCAAGTGGCTCCCCGGACTTCTCCGGAGCGCCCCGCGGTCAGGATCGTAAAGCGCAGCGCGAGGGCGCTGAGGGCGTCGGATTTGCAAAACTCGGCGTACAGCGCGGGCAGCTCCTTGTAGGGGATTGCCGCGAGATGCTTGACCTGTTGGACCTTGTTCCTGGCCGGCAGTAGGGCGTCCAGGTTGCCCCGCCATACGGCTGGGTTAAAGCCTTCCCGGTATCCCTTTACAGTCGCCCAATTTAGTACCGCCTCGATACGGGCCCTTACGCGGGTGGCAGTTTCTGGTTTTGGGTGCCAAATCGGCAGGAGGGCGGCTAGTACGCGGTCCAGGTCCACCGCGTCCACCGGCAGCTCTCCGAAGTGCGGGCCGGCGTAAGAGTCGAGGGTATTCTGCCATTGCTGTTTGTGCTTCTCGTTGCGCCACCCGGGCGAATGGGCGGCGATGTAGGCCTTGGCTGCTTCGTTAAAGGTGGGAAGCTCCGGGTTGCCGCGGAGCGCGGTCCTAGGGTCTTTGCCAGCCTTAACGGCCTTCCTGGCCTTTTCGGCGTGGCGGCGAGCTTCAGCCAGGGAAGTGTCCTCGGTGCTGCCCAGGCCGATGTCCCTAAGCTTGCCGTGCTTCCTATAACGATATACCCAACTTTGAGTGAGGTTGGCGCTGGTTCGCAGGTAGAGGCCCGCGCCGTCGGACTGCATGCCCGGCTTTTTCGCCTTTCCGATTTGCGATGCTCTTAGCTTGTGCTTGGCCATCGATGTATTTCCATACTTCCATATGATTTTCCATACGTTACCAATTCTGCACGGCCTTGTACACGCTTGAACATCAATACAAGTAAATACCAGATAATACCGGCAAAACAGCTACTTATAGGGTCAATTTGTTATCTGTTGGTGGGGGTGTATGAACAGCGATAAACAAGATTTAGCGGACGTCCGCTCCGCCATTTAAAGTATATATAAACCAGTAAAATACATAAAAAACGAGAAAAATATAAAGGCTGTCTTAAGTTCCGTTCTTCTTCTTGCAACACAATAGCCACACACAACTTCGTTAACAGATATATTTTCGTCTGATATCTGTGTCATGCGCAATGAGTGACGCGAGCGTACTGCCTGGAACTCAGTCCAGGTTAGGCATTGCGAATGCGATTGTCCGCGCCGGCTGCCTCAGGAAAGATCGGAAGTTTCCCGGGGCAACTGGAAATTTTCCAGACCAGTCGGCCAGGACCTCGTTATGCGTCTGTTATTGGGCGTAGGATTGTTCCATTACCAAACGAGTAATTTCTGCGCCCACAACAAGATCGGTCGGAGCTCCAAACCATTGTTTGCGAAGCAAGCCCAACGCATCGATCAATAGCAGCGTGGGAGTGCCCTGCATGGCGTACGCACGCATTGTTTCGGGCATGCCAGATGGATGAGCCCTATCCACCCCGACCGGGAACGTGACTTTGTACTCGTGCAGAAATGCCTCGAGCGCTACCGGTGTCATCGCCGCATGGTGCTCAAAAACCGTGTGCAAGCCCAGCACCACGACCTGTTCCCTCGAGAAGGTGTCGTGGATGCGCTGGGCCTGGGGAAGCCCGTGCGAAACGCAGCCGGGGCACAGCATCTGAAACGCTTCGATGGCAACCACGCGTCCACGCAGACTCTCCAGCGAGGGTGCTTCCGTCGTGTTGAACCATTGCGAGGCACAGATCGGAGGGGCCAGGACGAATCCCGTCGTCATTTTGCGCTCGCTCGTTCCCGCCTGGCAGTCGCGCCCCGCGAGCCCCACATAGGCGGGATCAACCTCATGCATGGAGCAGGGTGGGGAACTGACCGGTCCCGGCTGAAATTCGGCATTGATGTCCTTTGTCATCCTGGTACCTCTCCCTGCAGTCGGTTATAGAGATGGCACATTTACACCCGCCGGATCGGACCGGGGTATTGCGCCACCATGTCATCCGCGGTTACCAGCAAAACTCCCTCCACGGCTGCCTGTGCCATCAACCATTGAATGCCCGGGTCAGAATCGCCTGCGCTTCCTGCTGGATGCGCTGCAGGTGCTCGCTGCCGCGGAAACTCTCGGCGTAAAGCTTGTAGACCTCCTCGGTGCCCGACGGGCGCGCGGCGAACCAGCCCTGGGCAGTGACCACCTTGAGTCCGCCGATGGCGGCGCCATTGCCGGGCGCGCTGGTCAACATGGCCTCGATCGGGTCACCGGCCAGCGCGGTGGCGTCGATGGCCTGTGGCGAAAGCTTTTGCAGCACGGCTTTCTGCGCCGCCGTGGCGGGCGCATCGATGCGCGCGTACACGGGCGCCCCCAGTTCGCGGGTGAGTTCGGCGTAGTACTCGGCGGGGTCGCGACCGCTGGTCGCCATCAGTTCCGCCGCCAGCAGGTCGAGGATGATGCCGTCCTTGTCGGTGGTCCAGACCGTGCCGTCACGTCGCAGGAACGCGGCGCCCGCGCTCTCCTCGCCACCGAAACCCATGGAT
>CAYTDW010000449.1:0-3392 GCA_964436585.1 uncultured Halioglobus sp.
CATCGCACTCGAACGGGCGCTGTGATTCGGTATCGGTGAGCAGGCAGTGCGCCGGCAGAATCGCGCGCAAGCGGCGCAGCAGCGTGTCCCGTGGCACGGGCGGCATATGATGGGCTTGCACGGCTGCTGCTATCCTGATCGATGGGAATAATGTCGGTGTCATCCGATGCCAAAGCGTTCGGCGGTCATTCAAGCACAGGCCCGCGCTGAAAGCCAAGCCAAAGGCATTAGGCCCGACTCAGAAGCGGAATGCCTTGCGCCAGCGCGCGTAGATGATCTGCCACACCGGCTCCTTGCGCGACGCCACCTCGGATTCGAAGTAGTGATTGATACGCTTGATGTCCGCGACATTATTCTTGACGACAGCGCCCACCAGGAAGTCGGTAAAATCCTCGGCCTGCATGACGCCGTCACGGTAGTAGTAGGCATAGACACCCATGGCGTGGGCGACCGCTACCGCTTCGGCGGTGGACAGCACCGCGGACGCCAACCGGTCGGTACTGCGCCCGTCCAGGGTCTGGCCATTGCGCAACTCGTGGAAAATCAACACCAGCGCCCGGATGATGTCCGGGTCGGGTTCGACACTCACGCCCGAGGCCTGCAGCAGTTTGCGCGATTCCCGCAGCACGACGGCGATTTCGTCATCAACCGAGCTGATGGGGCGGATCGTCTCGAAGTTCATCCGCCGTTTCAGTGCTGCACTCATCTCGTTGACCCCGAGGTCAGAGGTGTTTGAGGTCGCCACCAGGTTGAAGCCCTCCCGTGCGTACAGGATGGACTGGTCCCCGGACAGTTCCGGAATGGGTATGCTGCGCTCCGACATGATCGACAGGAGTGCGTCCTGCAGGGCGGGGGAGGAGCGGGCGATCTCCTCATAGCGAACCAGCAGCCCGGCTTCCATGCCGCGGTACACAGGACCTGGTATCAGCGCCTCGATACAGGGCCCCCTGCGTTCCAGGATCGATGGATTCCAGCTGTATAGCAGTTGCTGCACTGTCTCTATGGCGCCGCCCTGGACCACCAGGGTGGAGTTGTTGGAAATGGCCGCGCAAATCAGTTCCGACAACCAGGACTTGGCCGTGCCGGGCTCACCCACCAGCATTGCGCCGCGCTGGGTGGCGAGGGAAATGATCACCCGGGTGACAATGGCACTGGGGGCGACGAACTTCGGGCTGCAGCCCTGGGCGGCATCCCCCAGCACAAAGGCTTCCACGCCCCTGGGTGACAGGCACCAGCCCGGCGGCCGGGGGTAGGGGTCGCTCTCGCGCAGCGCGGCGAGCTCGTCGGCGTAGTAAATTTCGGCGGGCAGCCGCTGGGCGGCCTTTGCTGGAGTTGGCATTTACCAGGCGCCTCTCTTTTCCGGTGCCATGCGATCCGAAGGCAGGATGCGCGGCACTTCCTCCAGCGGGATAAGGCCATCGATGACATGGTTCAGGGCGCTGTCGCGCATGGTGGTCAGCCCGGAGTCCAGCGCTATCGAGCGCAGGCGGGCCATCGGGTACTGCAGCGAGATGGCGGTGCGGATGTCCGGGTTGACCTGCATGTACTCAACCACGGCCACCCGGCCGTGGGTACCGCGGCCGTGGCAGGCCTCGCAGCCCCGGCCGACATAGCAGTGGAAGCTGGCGGGTATACCCTCGGGAAACAGCTCCTCGAGAATGGCGGGATCGGGCTCCACCTCGGCCCTGCAGTTGGGACAAATGCGCTTGGCCAGCTTCTGGGCAATCACGCCCATCAGCTCACTGGCGATGGAGTTGGGGTGGACTTTCAGGTCGTACAGCCGTTGCAGCGCATCCACCGCGTCGTTGCTGTGCAGGGTCGACAACACCACGTGCCCGGTCTGGGATGCCCGGATGGCTTCCAGCGCGGTTTCGTTATCGCGGATCTCCCCGACCAGGATGACATCCGGATCCAGGCGCACGAAGGAGCGCATGCCGTCGGCAAAATTGAAGCCGATGTCGGGCCGGGTCCAGGTCTGCTGGATATTCTCCATGGAATACTCGATGGGATCCTCAATCGTGATGACCTTGCGGCGACCGTCCTTGGCCAGTTCCGACAGGCCGGCGGCCAGCGTGGTTGACTTGCCCGAGCCGGTGGGTCCTACCACCAGTACCAGGCCCGAGGGGTTATCGAGCAGGCGCCGGTAGTGCCGCATCACTGCCGGGTCCATGCCCAGGTCCTCGATGGCGACGATATTGCCTGACTGCGGCAACAGGCGGATAACCACCGCCTCGCCGTGCAGCGATGGCTGGATCTGGATGCGCAGGTCGTAACTCATCCCGCCGGCGGTGAGCTGGGAGCGCCCGCCCTGTGGCAGGCGCCTCTCGGCGATGTCCATGTCGGCGCGAATCTTGATCACGTTGATCAGGCCGCGGGTATCCTGCGGTGAGGGGGCGTAGTGGCTGAGGTTGTGCAGGTCGCCGTCCACCCGCAGGCGAATGCGGGTATGTGCCTTGTACACCTCGATATGCAGGTCGCTGGCGCGCTCACTGACCGCCTCCAGCAACAGGGCGTCATACAGGGTAATCAGGTGGGCGTCGATGTGGTTGCTGGCCGGGTCCAGCAGGTCCCTCGCGCTTTCATGCCCGCCGGACCGGTCCCTGTCCGGCAACAGCTCGGCTCCCTGCAGGGAGAGTTCGAGGGTGGTCCACAGCCGTTTGAAATCCGCGGGCGTGACCAGCACCTTGCTCACCTGTTCGCAGGAGTGCATGTGGAGGATATCGGCGACCGAACTGTCGGGATCATCGGTGGCCACCAGCAGGATGTTGGCGTCGAGGCGGATCGGGACCAGGTGGTGGCTGTCGAGGAAACTGCGGGAGAAGTTTTCCATCAGCTGGGGCTGTACCGCGGGCAGCAGTTCGTCAACCGTGGCGAAATGCATGCCGTTCTGCTGCGCAAGTTGTTGGTAGAGCGTGGCATCTTCCAGGTTCAGTTTGTCCCGCAGGACCTTGATTACCGGCAGCTTCTTCTGGCGCGCCGTCCTGCGCGCCTCGGACAGCATGACCTGGTCGACCATGCCCATATCCAGCAGGGTCATGCCCGTGTCCCGCGAGAAGTCGACCAGCGCCAGTTCCGTGCGCACTGCGGCGCCCGATTCGGAGATGACGTAACGGGCCAGGATGTGGGTAGTGTTATCGCTTTCCTCCAGCGCCAGCAGGAAACCGTCGGGGGTCAGCTGCTGCAGCAACGTGCCCTTGTCGCCTACCCGGGGACTGGAGACAAGTATGCGATCAAAGGGGCCGAGATCGGGCGCGCCCAGGCTCCCATCCCCCGTGCGCAGGACCAGGTTGGCCAGTTCCAGCCTGTTGAACCTGCTCTGGGCCCAGCGCGCGATAGCGGGATTGATCTCGATAGTGACGACCCGGGATGCCAGCTTCGACAACAGTGCCGAC
>CAYTDW010000450.1:0-3388 GCA_964436585.1 uncultured Halioglobus sp.
AAACAGTACGCACTCGGGCGCCAGGGCGTTTGCCACCCAGATATTGCCGTCGGCGTCCAGGCATATGCCGTCCGGCGCGCGCATCCCGACTTCCGCCCACACCCGGCGATTGGAAAGTTCCCCGTCGGCACCGATATCAAAGGCAGTCAGGCGCAGGCCCAGGCTTTCAGCGACGATCAGGGTCCTGCCATCGGGGGTCACCACACTGCCATTTGGAAAATGCATCTCGGGGGCGGCCAGGTGGACACTGCCGTCGGGATCCACGCGCACCAGGTTGGTGGTCGGGTGATCCGACACCACCGACTCGGGCCCCCGCCGCTCCAGCTCGGCATCGAGGTCAAAACCGAAATTGCCCACCCAGGCCCTACCGGCCCGATCCACCACCATGTCGTTGCAGAGATGCCGCGCCAACCCGGCAAGATCCGCGTGCACTACCAGACCTCCTGCCTCCAGGCGCATCACCTTCATCTCTCGCATCGACACGACCAGCAGTCGCCCGTCGGGCAGCCAGCCCAGACCGGACGGCTGGTCATCGAGGCGGTGTTCGATGGCGATCTTTCCGGATGCGTCCATCGACTTCACAGCATGGTCGTAAAAATCGCTGAACCAGAGACGGCCGCCGTGCCAGCGCGGACCCTCGCCGAAGTAGAGCCCGCCCGTGAGTACTTCTGCCTGCTGCATAATCCCCTCCCTCAAGTGATGTCAGTGAGCCTAGCAGAGGACGCTCGCAAGGCAAGTCGGGTCAGAAAACGTCCACGACGTCGCTACCGGCGCACCCGATAAAGCGGGGCGGGCCCTCCTGCCTCTCGCGACGTACCGTACATCCTGTAGGGCCTGCCCCGCGTTATCGGGCACATAAAAAAGCCGGGTATTAGCCCGGCTTTTCGTGACAACAGCGACTGAAGCATTTCAATCTTCAGCGTCACCAGCGGCCTCAAGCTGGGGGCGACCCACCAGCTCGACATAGGCCATGGGAGCCTTGTCACCGGTACGGTAACCGCATTTGAGGATGCGGATATAACCACCCGGCCGCGCCTGGTAGCGCGGACCCAACTCGCTGAACAGTTTGCCCACCGCTTCACTGCTGCGGGTACGGTCAAACGCCAGGCGGCGATTGGCCACGCTGTCGATTTTGGCCAGGGTGATCAGGGGCTCTGCATAGCTGCGCAGTTCTTTCGCCTTGGGCAGGGTGGTTTTGATAAGCTCATGCTCCACCAGGGAAACGGCCATATTGCGGAACATGGCCTTGCGGTGGGAGCTGTTCCTGTTTAGCTGACGTCCACTATGACGATGACGCATTTTTCCAATCCTATACTGTCTGTGCTATCTCAGCACTGCTAACTTGTGATGCGGGTTCCGGCGACTGCTCAAAACCCGATCGTCGTTTTATCAAACACCCAACAACCGGTCGTCGTTCTTCAGGCTCGCAGGCGGCCAGTTGTCCAGGCGCATGCCCAGGGACAAACCGCGCGAGGCGAGCACGTCCTTTATCTCGGTCAGTGACTTCTTGCCCAGGTTCGGGGTCTTCAACAATTCGACCTCGGTGCGCTGGACCAGGTCGCCTATGTAGTAGATATTCTCAGCCTTGAGGCAATTGGCCGAGCGGACAGTCAGCTCAAGATCATCAACCGGACGCAGCAGAATCGGGTCCACCTCGTCCTCTTCGATCGGGGATTCAGACTCCGACTCGCTTTCCAGGTCGACAAACACTGCCAACTGCTGCTGCAAAATGGTGGCCGCGCGGCGTATGGCCTCCTCCGGATCAATCGTGCCGTTGGTCTCCAGATCGAGAACCAGCTTATCGAGGTCCGTGCGCTGCTCCACACGAGCCGCCTCTACCACATAGGACACCCGGTATACCGGAGAGAACGTGGCATCGAGTTGCAAGCGACCGATGGATCGGGTCTCCTCCTCGGGGTCTTCCCGGGAGTCTGCGGGAGAATAGCCGCGACCCCGCGCCACTGTCAGTTTCATGCTGATTTCAGAGTTGCTGTTGAGATGGCAAATCACGTGTTCGGGGTTGCGTACCTCGATATCGTGGTCGACCTGGATATCGGCAGCAGTAACAACACCGGGACCTCTCTTGCTCAAGGTCAGCTCTGCCTCTTCCTTGCCGTGCATCACCAGGGCGACGCCCTTGAGATTCAACAGAATCTCGATCACGTCTTCCTGCACGCCCTCGATGGCGCTGTACTCGTGCAGCACTCCATCTATTTCCACTTCGGTGATCGCGCAGCCGGGCATGGAAGACAGCAGGATACGCCGTAGCGCATTACCCAGGGTGTGGCCAAAACCACGCTCCAGCGGCTCCAGGGTTACCTGGGCGCGGGTCTTGTTCTTCTCGTCAACCTTGATGACACGGGGTGTCAAAAACTCGTTCACTGCACTCTGCATTGGGGCACCTGTATGTAGGTTAGTCCTTCAGTGGATTACTTGGAGTAAAGCTCGACAATCAGGTTTTCGTTGATCTCGGAGGAGAGATCCTGACGGTCGGGCAATGACTTGAATACCCCTTCCAGCTTTTCGCTGTTCATTTCTATCCACTCCGGTTCGCCACGCTGGGCAGCCAGCGCAATGGCGGACTGCACACGCAGCTGCTTCTTGGCTTTTTCACGCAGAGAAACCACGTCCCCTACCTGCACCTGGTAAGACGGTATGTTCACCGCGGTACCATTCACGAGGATTGCCTTATGAGCTACCATTTGGCGCGCCTCAGCGCGAGTGGAACCAAAGCCCATCCGGTAGACCACGTTATCCAGACGACTCTCCAACAAGCGCAGCAGGTTCTCACCGGTTGCACCCTTCAGACGGGCCGCTTCCTTGTAATAGTTGCGGAACTGCTTCTCCAGTACACCGTAGATGCGGCGCACCTTTTGCTTCTCGCGCATCTGCACGCCGTAGTCAGACAAGCGGCCACGACGGGCTCCATGCTGGCCGGGAGCTGTTTCCACTTTGCATTTGCTTTCCAGTGCGCGCACTCCGCTTTTCAGGAACAGGTCGGTTCCCTCACGACGGGAGAGCTTGCACTTGGGTCCTATATATCGAGCCATGTCAATTCAATCCTGTAAGCGTAATACGGTAGGTTATACGCGACGTTTCTTGGGGGGACGGCAGCCGTTGTGGGGTATGGGCGTCACGTCGGTAATGTTGCTGATTTTGTAACCGCATGCATTGAGAGCGCGGACAGCGGACTCGCGTCCAGGACCAGGACCCTTGACCTGCACATCCAGGTTCCTCAGCCCGTACTCCTTGGCTGCTTCGCCGGCACGCTCGGCCGCAACCTGGGCGGCGAAGGGGGTGCTTTTGCGTGAGCCGCGGAAACCGGAGCCACCCGAGGTAGCCCAACTCAGGGTGTTGCCCTGGCGGTCCGAAATCGTAATGATGGTAT
>CAYTDW010000451.1:0-3386 GCA_964436585.1 uncultured Halioglobus sp.
GGGGCGCCGCCTGCTGGAGCGGGCGCTGGCCGTGTTCAGCCAGAGCCTCGACCAGTTGCCGGCCGACCAGTTGGGAGACTATCTCGCGCGCAATCACTACGCGCAGCTGGACGACCTGCTGGAACAGATTGCCAGGGGCAACCGCCTGCCTGCCATCACCGCCCAGCAGTTGCTGGGCGGGCCGGGCGCTGACCCGGCCGGCGCGAAAGACAGCGTGCTGCCGGTGGCCATCCGCGGCACCGAGGGCTTTATGGTCAGTTACGCCCGCTGCTGCCATCCCATCCCGGGTGATCCCATAGAGGGTTACCTCAGCTCCGAAAAGGGTGTGGTGGTTCACCGCGAGCGCTGCAAGAACCTGGGGGAGATGCGGGAAAAGAGCGAGCGCCTGGTCGCCCTGCGCTGGGACGAGCAGGTTGAGGGCGAGTATTCGGTGGAATTGCGCATCGAGGTCGAGAACCGCCGGGGCATGATTGCGGTGATCGCCACCCGTATCAACAGCATGGGGGTGAACATCGAGAAGATATCCACCGAGGACAAGGACTACCAGTTCACCTATGTCGACCTGGAGATGCCGGTGCGCAACCGCGTGCACCTCGCCCATATCATGAAGCGCCTGCGCGCCATCAACTCCGTGCGCAAGGTCACCCGCATCAAGAATTGAGAGACTGCTTTAATCCACTACCGCAGGAGAGCAACTGTGAGCAACCGCGCCGTCATTTCCACGCCCGCTGCGCCCGAGGCAATCGGTCCCTATTCCCAGGCGATCAAAGTCGGCAACACCGTGTGGTTGTCAGGCCAGATTCCGCTGGTACCGGGGTCAATGGAGTTGGTAACGGGCGACATCCGCGCCCAGGCCAGGCAGGTTTTCAGCAATCTGGCGGCGGTGGCCGAAGCCGCAGGGGGAAGCCTCAACCACGCGGTAAAGATCAATATTTCCCTCACCGACCTGGCCCATTTTGCTGCGGTCAACGAGGTGATGGCGAGCTTCCTCTGCGCGCCCTACCCGGCCCGGGCCTGCGTCCAGGTCGCCGCCCTCCCCAGGGGCGTGGATATCGAGGTGGAGGCCATCCTGGCGATATAGGCAATAAAAGCGGGTCCGGCGCTAGCGCGAACTCGCCAACACCGCGCCGTAGCCGCTGCGGTAATCCGCATACCGCAGCTGGTAGCCACTGGCGTGAAGTAAGCGGTTACTACAGCGCTTGTGTCCTTCACTCATGGTTTCCCGAACGACAGTCCCCTGATCCTGGGGCGACGCAGCAGCAACCCCCAGCGCCTGGGCCAGCCACGTTTCGACCTCGTACTGCGCGGCAGGCAGGTCATCCACCCCGTTGTAGACCGGGGCGAGTTCCGCCCCCGTGCGGGCCCGCTCCAGCAGGTGACGCAGAAACCCCGCACAGTCATCCCGGTGAATGCGATTGCCGTAGCGCAGCGGCTGTCGGGGGCATAACTCGCCGCGCCTGATCCGCTCCAGCAGGCGCCCCTTCGGGTCGCCGTAGATGCCGGCAAAACGAATCACGCAGGCCGCATGGGGCGAGTCGAGCAGGAGTTGTTCAGCGGCGACCATCGCCAGCGCCCGGGGGTCATCCACTGCCAGGGCGCTGGCCTCGTCCACCCAGCCGCCGTCGCGTTCGGCATAGACCCGGGTGCTGGACACCCACAGCACTGCCCTGGGTTTGTGACCGCCAAGCCCCGCCAGCAGATTTTGTGCGCCCAGGGTAAAACCCCGGCGATAGCCCTCTACCGAGCGGTCGCTGGGATTGGCGGTGACCACCACGTACTCCGGCTCCAGGGCGGCGCTGAAGTCCAGGCTGCCGGGCCGGGTGTAATCTCCTGCGAACCCGGAAAATCCCGCAGGCAGCCGCGCCGGTTCACGCCGCAGGCCCGCCACCTGCCAGCCTCTCTCAAGCAGCAGCGCCCCGCAGCGAGCGCCCAGGTCGCCGCAGCCGACAAATAGAATGGAATTGGTCTTCATTATGCTTTCCCTCACTGGTTACACTATACGCAGCCCCGCCCCGGACCTCTCACCATGACCCTGGAAAATTCTGGCATTGCGCGCATACCGGTGCGCGAGCTGCGCGGGGTGGGACCCAGGCTCGCGGCCAGGCTCGCGGACTACGGCGTACACCAGGTCGAGGATCTGCTGTTCCACCTGCCCCTGCGCTACCAGGATCGCACCCGGGTGACCCCCATCGCCGCGGCGAGCGAGGGTGCTGACGTGGTGGTGGAAGGTGAGGTGCGCGCCGCCGACATCGTATTCGGACGGCGCCGCAGCCTGGTGGCGCGCATCCAGGATGGCAGCGGTACCCTGACCCTGCGTTTCTTCCATTTCTCCGCGGCCCAGATGAACAGCCTTAAAACGGGTACCCGGCTGCGCTGCTTCGGCCAGGTGCGCCGCGGCGGCAGCGGCCTGGAGATGTTCCACCCGGAATACCGCCCCCTCGAAAGCGGGGAGCACCCCATCGAGCAGGCGCTTACGCCCATTTACCCCACTACCGAAGGCATCGGCCAGAACCAGTGGCGCAATCTTTGCGGCCAGGCCCTGGCCCGCCTGCAACGGGAGCCCCCACAGGACCTGCTGCCCCCGGGGCAACATCCCTACGACCTGGCCCGCGCGCTCGAGTACCTGCATGCGCCGCCGCCCAACGCCCCCCAACAACTGTTGCGGGAGGGGCGGCATCCGGCGCAGCTGCGCCTGGCGCTGGAGGAACTGGTGGCGCACAACCTGTCGCTGCAGCGACTGCGCGAGCGCCAGCGGGAGGAAGGGGCTCCGGCAATGGCCCCGGACAGCGCCCGGCTGGAGGCGTTCCTGGCGACCCTGCCCTTCACGCCCACCGGCGCCCAGCAGCGGGTGCTGGCGGAAATCGGCGCCGACCTCGCCCGCCCCGTCCCCATGCTGCGCCTGGTGCAGGGGGATGTGGGCTCGGGCAAGACCCTGGTCGCCGCGGGCGCCGCCCTGCAGGTCATTGCCAACGGCTACCAGGTGGCCATTATGGCGCCTACCGAGATCCTGGCGGAGCAGCACCGGGCGAGTTTCAGCAACTGGTTCCAACCCCTGTCCATTGGCATGGAGTGGCTGAGTGGCCGCTTGAAGGGGAAAAAACGGGAAGCTGCCCTGCAGCGCATCGCCGGCGGCGAGGCGGCCCTGGTAATAGGCACCCATGCCCTGTTCCAGCAGGACGTGAGATTTCACCGCCTGGGCCTGGTTATCGTCGATGAGCAGCATCGTTTCGGCGTCCACCAGCGGCTGGCGCTCACCGCCAAGAGCGCCCCGGGTCAGGGCAAGCCGCACCAGCTGGTAATGACCGCCACGCCAATTCCGCGCACCCTTTCCATGGGGGCCTACGCCGACCTGGATTGCTCGGTCATCGACGAGCTGCCGCCGGGGC
>CAYTDW010000452.1:0-3381 GCA_964436585.1 uncultured Halioglobus sp.
CGAGAAGGCGCGGCAGACTAACACTTTCACCCTTTTCAATCAACTGCTTATAGCGCCGCTCGGCACGCTCCAGAGCACTGGCGGTGAGGAAGACCTTGAGGGGCGCGGCCGGGAAAACCACGGTGCCCATGTCGCGGCCATCGGCCACCAGGCCCGGTGCTCTGAGGAATTCCCGCTGCCGCGCCAGCAGGGCCTCCCGCACCGCCGGGATCGCCGCCACGGTGGACGCGCCGCGACCCCCCTCCTCCGTGCGGATCTCGCGGCTGACATCCAGCCCCTTGTAGGCCACCAGGATCTCACCGCCGGGCGCCGCGCTGAAACTGACCTGCAGGTGGCGGGCGATGGCGGCCACCGCCGGGTGGTCGTCCCAGCTGACCCTCTCCAGCAGGCATGCCTGGCCGACCACCCGGTAGAGGGCGCCGCTGTCGAGGAAGTGCCAGCCCAGGGTGTCGGCCAGCATATGGCTGACGGTGCCCTTGCCGGCCCCGCTGGGCCCGTCCACGGTAATGACCGGAATCTCAGCCACGGATCAATCCGTCATCGCCGAAATCTGCAGGCCCAGGCCCCGGGCCAGGGCGTCGAAGCCGGGAAAGGAGGTGGCCACGTGGTCGCAATCGAGAATGCGGATTTCCGTTGCGGCGCGCAGGGCCGCAACCGCGAACGACATGGCGATACGGTGGTCGTGGAAAGTGCGGATAACGCCGCCCCCCAGGCTGCCGCCCTCGATGATAATGCCGTCATCCAGCACCTCGTTGCGGATGCCCAGGGTCGCCAGGCCCTCCGCCATGGCGGCGATGCGGTCGCTCTCCTTCACCCGCAGTTCCTCGGCGCCGCGCAATACCGTGCGCCCCTGCGCACACGCTGCGGCGATGAACAGGGCCGGGAATTCATCGATCGCCAGCGGCACCTGGTCCGCGGGGATATCGATACCCTTGAGCGGCGCATGGCGCACCCGGATGTCCGCCACCGGCTCGCCCCCCACTTCCCGCTCATTGCGCAGGCTGATATCCGCCCCCATGAGCCGCAGGATATTGATTACCCCGGTGCGGGTCGGATTGACACCCACATGGGTGAGCAGCAGGTCCGAGCCCGGGGCGATGCTGGCGGCAACCAGGAAAAAGGCGGCAGAGGAAATATCCGCCGGTACGTCGATGCTGGTGGCCTGCAGGCTGCCGCCGCCTTCGAGGGATATCACGCCGCCCTCGCGCTTCACGGCATAACCAAAACCCCGCAGCATGCGCTCGGTGTGGTCCCGGGTAGGCGCGGGCTCGGTGACCGCGGTGGTGCCACTGGCGTAGAGGCCCGCGAGCAGCACGCAGGACTTGACCTGGGCGCTGGCCATGGGCAGGTCGTAGCGAATCCCCCGCAGGGGGCGGCCGCCGGTGATACGCAGGGGCGGCCGCCCGCCCGCCACGCCCGTCACCTCGGCACCCATCAGGGTCAGGGGATCGGTCACCCGCCCCATGGGCCGGCCCCGCAGGGATTCGTCACCGGTCAGCTCGGAATCGAAGGCTTGCCCCGCCAGCAGGCCGCAGAGCAAGCGGATACTGGTACCGGAGTTGCCCAGGTCCAGCGGATGCCCGGCTGCGGCAAGCCCCCGCAGGCCCACCCCGTGGATGGTGACCCGACCTTCCTGCGGCCCCTCGATGCGCACCCCCATGGCGCGAAACGCCGCAACGGTGGCGAGGGCGTCCTCGCCCTCCAGGAAGCCGCTGACCCGGGTGGTTCCCTCGGCCAGGGCACCCAGCATGATGGCGCGGTGGGAGATCGACTTGTCGCCGGGGACCCGCGCTTCGCCGGTGATCTCACCGCCGGGCTGTACTTTGAATTCCATAGGGTCTCTCTCAGGATGTGCGCCGGCCGCGCTCGGCCAGGGTGGCAGCAAAATCATCCCGGGCCTGCTTGGCACGGGTAAAGGTTGCGAACAGGCTGCGGGCATCGCCCTCCACGATCGCCTGGCGCAGCCGGCCGAGGTGCTCGCTGAACAGGTCGATCGAGTCGAGCAGGGCCGGTCCATTGGCGATGGCGATGTCGCGCCACATGGCCGGGTCGCTGGAGGCGATGCGGGTGAAATCCCGGAAGCCGCCGGCGGCGAAGCGGAAGATGTCCGCACTGGCCGCAGACTGGGCCAGCGCATCCACCAGGGCATAGGCCAGCACATGGGGCAGGTGACTGGTGGCGGCCAGCACCGCGTCGTGCTCGTCCACGGCCATATCCACCACCTCGGCGCCGGTGCTGGCCCACATGGCCCGCACCAGGTCCAGGGCCACCGGGTCGTTGCCCTCCACCGGCGTCACGATAACCCGGTGATCGATGAACAGGTCCGCATCCGACGCCTCCACGCCGCTGCGCTCGGAACCGGCGATGGGATGGGCCAGCACCAGGCGCGGCGGCATGGCGCCCATGGCCCCGATCGCGGCATCGCGCAGGCTGCCTTTCACGCTGGCCACATCGGTGATCACCGGTCCGCCCACCGCTCCCAGCCGGGGCAGGATGTCCCTGAGCATGTCCGCGGCGATGAGGGTGGGCGTGCACACCACCAGGATATCCGCCTGCCCGACGGCCTGTTCCAGGTCGAGGGTGAAGTCATCGATGACCCCCAGTTCGACCCCGCGCCGCAGGGAAGTTTCCCGGTGGCCATAGCCGACAAAGCGCCGGCTGAAGCCACTGCGGCGCAGGGCCCGCGCCAGGGAGCCGCCGATCAGGCCGAGGCCGAGAATGACCACGGTGTTCGCGCGGTAAGCCGCAGGCATATTACAGGACGGCCCGGGGATAGGATCCCAGGGGTTTCAACAGGATCGACTGCTCCTCCAGTTCCGCCACGATGGCGGCGATCGCAGGATCCTGCAAATGCCCCTCGAACTCGATGAAGAAAACGTAGGCCCATTTCTCGGTGCGCGACGGCCGGGTATCGATGCGGGTCAGGCTCACCCCGGCACGCCGGAACGGGTCCAGCAGGGCGAACAGGGCGCCGGGCTTGTTGCGACTGGAGACGATAATGGAGGTCTTGTCCATGCCACTGGGAGGCACTTCTTCCCGGCCGATCACCAGGAAGCGGGTGGTGTTGTCCGGGTAGTCCTCGATGTGCTCGGCCAGTGCCTGCAGTTGGTAGAGTTCCGCCGCAATTTCCCCAGCGACCGCCGCCACGCCGGGGGTGGTGGCCGCCAGCCGGGCGGCCTCGCCATTGCTGCTGACCGCCTCGCGCACGGTATTCGGGTAATGCCGGTCGAGCCAGTTGCGACACTGGGCGAGGGCCTGCTGGTGGGCACAGATCTTCACTATCTCCCCGGCGCCGGTACCGGGCGCCACCAGCAGGTGGTGGCCGATGCGCAGTTCCACCTCGCCGGATATCTTCAGCGGCGAGTCCATTAAATTGTCCAG
>CAYTDW010000453.1:0-3379 GCA_964436585.1 uncultured Halioglobus sp.
ATGAATTACCTGATAACCGGCGGGACCGGCTTCATCGGCACGGCATTGATCGCGTCCCTGCGCGCAGCCGGGCATGGTGTGACCGTGCTGACACGCCGGCCCCGGCCGCCGCAGGAGGAGATAACCTTTATTACCAGCCTCGATGCCATCCCCGCGCAGGCGCGGTTCGATGGGGTGGTGAACCTCGCGGGCGCCTCCCTGGCGGGTGCGCGCTGGAGTGAGTCCTACAAGCGCGAGATCACCAGCAGCCGGCTGGACACCACCGGCGCCGTCATCGCCTTGCTGGGACGCCTGCAACAGCCTCCGGCAGTGCTGCTCAGCGCCAGCGCCATCGGCTATTACGGCCACCACGGCGACGAACCGCTGGGCGAGGACGGCGCGGCGGTGCCCGGCTTCTCCCAGCAGCTGTGCCAGCGCTGGGAGGCGGCCGCCCTGCGGGCAGAGGACATGGGTACCCGGGTCTGCCTGTTGCGCTTCGGGGTGGTGCTCGACCGTGACGGCGGCGCCATGCAGCAGATGGCGCAACCGTTCCGGTTCGGTATCGCCAACTGGCTGGGCAGCGGGCAGCAGTGGCTCAGTTGGGTGCACCGCAAGGACGCAATTGCCGCCATTGATTTCCTGCTGGCGCGCCCTGACCTGGCGGGGCCGTTCAATATCACCGCCCCCGAACCGGTGACCAGTCGCGGTTTTTGCGCGGCCATGAAACGCCGGCGGCGAACCCTGCTGACAGCGCCGGTGCCGGCGCCGGTCATGCGCCTGCTGGTGGGAGAAATGGCACAGGAACTGTTGCTGCAGGGGCAGCGGGTGCTGCCCATTCGCCTGCAGGCGGAGGGTTTCAACTTCAGTTTCCCCACCCTGGATGAGGCCCTCGGCGCGATCATGGCCCGCTAGCCCGGCGGCCGGAGATTTACTGCATCGAAACATCCAGCGTGCGGCTGTTTGCGTATCAACAAGCAGACCCACACCCATGGAGTGTCACGTGCAAGCTACCAGGCTCGAACCACGCCCCCTCTACGCAATAGGCACCGTCGCCCGGCTGACCGGGCTGAAACCGGACACCCTGCGTGTCTGGGAGCGACGCTATGGCCTGAGACCCAGCCACCGCTCGGCAACGGGGCGGCGTCAGTACACCCAGGCCGACCTCGAGCACCTGCAGTTGCTGGCCACCCTGGTCGAGTCCGGCGTCCGCATTGGCGAGGTGGCCGCCTGTGGGCGCAAGACCCTGGAGGTCATGCTGGGCAGGGCGGACGGCGCGCACGCCCGCGATCGCAAGCCCCGGGTTCTGGTGATCGGCCTGGAGCTGTGCGAGTGGCTGGATGAACACCAGGGCTGCTTGTCACACGTGGATGCCGTCCTGGCCCGGGTGTCCCTCGCCGAGTCGGCCGAGGCCCTCGGCGAAGCGGTGGAGCCCCCCGACCTGCTGGTTGTGGGTTGTAACCGGCTTGGGCCGGAGCAGCTAAGGCAGGTAGAGGCGCTGGCAGCCGTGCTGGACGCCGGCAGAACACTCGTCTCCTACGCCCAGGCCAATGACAGGTACTTGCAATCCCTGCGCCTTCGGGGCGTGGGGACCACTGCGTTTCCACCCGACCCGGGCTTTCTTGCCTTTGAACTGGCCCGAGTCCCCGCTGAAATGGCGGCTCGCCAGGGCAGTGTGCACCTGGGCGACCTGGTGGCAGGCAAGCCCAGGCAGATGTCGGTGGACGAACTGGTTGCGGCCGCAGCGGCGCGCTCAGGGCAGGGCCAGCCCAGCCCCGCCCGCCTCGCGGAGTTGGTGAATGGCCTGGCCGGGTTCGAGCAGGATATGGCTGCCGGTGCGGTAGGGGACTGGTCGGACGCTGCGGTGCGGGCTTGCGCCTACACCTATGCCGGGCAAGCCCGTTGGCTGATGGAGAAAGCGCTGCAGGTGGTGCTATCGGGGGAGGCGGCCCGCTGTGCGGACGCTGGGAAGACGCAGGCGGCAGGCCTGGACCACGCGGCCTGACCCGGCGCCGCTGTTTACGCCGCGTTGCAATACACGTTCTGGACGTCATCCAGGTAGTTGAGCAGGTCCAGCAGGCGCTCCAGTACCGCCTGGTCATCCGCGCCCAGGCTGGTGGTGCTCTGCGGGATGAACTGCACCTCATCCACCTCGAAATCGATGTCGCCGAAGGCCTCTGCCAGCGCCTGCTTGGCCTTGTAGTGCTCGGTCGTGGGGACAAAGACCGTGATCCTGCCGCCTTCACATTCCAGATCCGTCACATCGACGTCCCCTGCCACCAGTGCTTCCAGTGCCTTCTCCTCGTCGTCGCCTGCAAAAGAGAGAATGGCACTGTGGTCGAACAGGTGGCTCACACTTCCCGGCGTGCCCAGCTTGCACTTGGTCTTGGTGAAGCAGGCCCGCACATCACCGATGGTGCGGTTGGCGTTGTCGGTCAGGCACTCGACGATCACCATGCAACCACCGGGGCCAAAACCCTCGTAGCGGGCCACGGCGAAATCCTCGCCGCCACCGCCTTTGGCTTTGTCTATGGCCTTCTCGATGACATGGCTGGGGACCTGGTCTTTCTTGGCCCGCTCGATCAGGCTGCGCAGGGCCAGGTTGCCGACCGGATCGATGCCCCCGGCTTTGGCGGTGACATAAATCTCCCGGGCGTACCTGCTGTACACCCGCGCCTTGGCATCCGAGGTCTTGGCGATCGAGAGTTTACGATTCTGGTAGGCGCGGCCCATGCGTTAAACCTGTGGTGGCTGAAAACGCAGGCAATATAATCACTCCGGCCGCGAGAATCCAGAGTATTCCCGCGGCCGCTTCATGCCCCTCAGTCGCTGGTGGATACCCAGTCAGTGGAACCGGCCAGCATGGCAGTGACCCAGTCGAGCACGCTTACGCCGCCGGCCGTGAGGCTGGTATCGCTGAGCAGGAAGGTGTGGTTGGCACCCTCGGTGATAAAACTGCGCATCCGCTCCGGGTAGGCGTTCCCAACATCCGCCAACTCCGCACGCATCTCGCGCTCGAACACCTCACCACTGACCTGCGTAAAGGCGGGACCGATAACCGTGTCCTGGGTGTAGCTCATCATCGACAGCCTCAGGTCATCATCCTCGGCCAGTTGCCACTTGTGGATGTCCGTGATGTGGCCGTCGGCGCCGATACAGGTAGGGCAGCTGGGGGGAAGGAAGGCGCCCATATTCCAGTCCTCCACCAGCATGCGAATGAACTGGGGCTTGCCGGGTTGGGCGACACCCACGCCTGAGTCATTGATCAGTTCGATGGGCACCCCGGGGTAGAGGTGGCGGACCAGGGGCAGGGCCCAGGTGGTGCCGAAACCGCCGGCGCTGATGCCGGTGAGCAGTATGCGTTTCGGGGCGGGGAAGGTCTTTACGGCCACATCCAGCGAGG
>CAYTDW010000454.1:0-3366 GCA_964436585.1 uncultured Halioglobus sp.
CCGATGGTAGTGTGGGGTCTCCCCATGTGAGAGTAGGTCATCGCCAGGCTTCTAAAAAAGCAAACCCCCTGCAACCTTGTTGCAGGGGGTTTTTTATGACAGGTACTTCCCGACATCCACCGCATCGATCTGCGCCGGATCCAGGTACTGCCTCGCATATTGCATATACACTTCTTCCCTTACCAGCAGCTCAAAGCAGTCCCGGTCGATGTGCTCGTCGAGAACCATGCGATACAGGATGTCCAGCGCTTCGCTGACGGGCTTGGCTTTCTTGTAGGGGCGGTCCGATGCGGTCAATGCCTCGAAGACATCGGCCACCGCGAGCAGTCGCTCGGGGATACTGAGCTCCTCACCTGACAGTTTTCGCGGATAGCCCGAGCCTCTCATGGTCTCATGATGGGTCGACGCATAGCGCGGAACCTTGCTGAGTTCCCGCGGAAACGGCAGGCTTTCCAGCATCTTTATGGTACTGATCATGTGCTCGTTGATCCTGAACCGATCCTCCGCTGTCAGGGTGCCACGGGAGATAGACAGATTATAGACCTCACCGAGATTACTCAGGTACTCGGGCACTTCCATGCGGATGGCGAATTCGGCGGGATAGTCTGTTGAGCCGGTTCGCTTGATCAGATGTTCCGGTTTGTCGCTGAGCAATGTCTCCGTGGCGGGCAGGGGGTTTGGTTTGGCATCGAGCCGCAGTTCCTCGGTCGGGGACAGGCCGATACGATTGTCGAAATTCCGCTGCCAGGTGGCCTTTGCGATCTCGCGCAGGCGACCTTGCTCCGCATCTCCCAGAAACTCTCCACCGACGTTGCAACGTGCCACAAAGCAAAAATCTTCCTGCAGTTGCTGCTGTCGCACCTGCAGGGCTGCGGCCGCCGACGGGATATCCCCCGGCTTGTTCGCCACCGTTTGCCAGTAGGCGATCTCGGCGTCCCGCCACAACACTTCAAAGCGCATTCGCACTTCATGGATGCGGTTGTAAATTGTCTCCAGTTTGCTGCCTTTGTCGACGATATGCTCCGGCGTGGTGATCTTGCCGCAGTCGTGGAGCCAGGCTGCAATGCGGTACTCCCGCCACTGGTCATCGGTGGCGAGCCGGAACTCCCTGAATGCCGGCAACGCCGAATCGGAAGCGCGCTGGGCCAGCATCAGCGCAAGCTCGGGCACCCGCTCACAGTGACCTCCCGTATATGCCGACTTGTCATCGATCGCCTGGGCGATCAACTCGATGAAGGAGTCCATGAGTTTGCGCTGCGCCAGTTCATGGGCCCTGATCGCCTCCACCATGTTGACCATGGATTCGGAAAGCTCATCCAGCTCTAGCACGCGGGAGCTGACCCGTTCCACCTGGTCATATTCCCGTCTGCGCACCTTGTCATTTTCGGCTGCCAGCTGCCGGATAGGATGTACTATCGGGTTCGCAAACAACCATGAGAATGGTACGAGCAACAGCAACAGGGCAGCCGTGGCGGCGATAGACAGCTCAACCTGTGCCATGAAGGGCTCGACCACCTGTTCCAGCGGGGCCCGGACGCCCACATAGAGCTGACGTGCTGCGTCTGCATCGGCGCTGGTCGGGGCGACGTATAACAGCCAGCTGCTAGCGCCGGACCCTGACTCCGCGAGCCTGTTGTGGCGTGCTGGACTGGCGGCCATGGCGATCATGGTTTTATCGGGCAGTGTGCCTGCCCCGTTGGCCCTTTCGTCACTTTCAAAGTCCAGCCAGGTAGCTTCAAGGTAATCTTGCTGGGCGGGACCGAGAGCGGCGATCGCTTTGTCCAGTATTGCCCGCAGTTGCGGTTTGTCCTGCGGTACCATGATGTGCAAGGTGTCCGGAAAGCCGTCACTGCCGGCCTGCGCGCCCGGGTGGTACCGGAGACCCTCGAGGAAGTAGTGGCGAGCGATGTAGCGCATGATGATTTCGTTGTCGAAGGCGGCGTCGGCCTCCCCGGTGGTGACAAGTTCCAGGGCGTGCAGGGTCGACCTGGCTTCGATAATGTTTATCCGCGGAAACCTGGCCCGGATCAACGGGATGACGGACCATCCTGCTGGAATCGCCAGGGTCCGGCCGTCCATGCCGGGAAGGCCGACCGGGCTATCGGAATCCGCTCTGGTTGCGAGCGCGAAGGGGAGTGAGGCGTAACCGCTGCCGGACAAGCCGAGGTCGCTGCCAATCCCGGACGGTATTACCGAGTGCAACAGGTCGATATCACCGCGCTGGTACTGCTCTTTCAGTTCAGACCAGCTGTAGCCATTGACGAAGCTGAATTTCAGCCCGGTCATCTGTGCCAGCATGTACATCACGTCTATCGAGTAGCCCCTGGGTTGGCCGCCCTGGGCGAAGTCGAAGGGCGGCCAGTCGAGTTCGTTGGAGACTTTCAGCACGGGTAGTGAGCGGATGTATTCCTTTTCATCTTCGGTCAGCGCCAGCTTTGGAACTGGCAGCTCCCCGCGACCGGAACTCTTGTCCACGCTCGATGCCATCACCTCGCCCGTGGAATTGTAGAGGTAGATCTCGCTGCGGCTGGCCATCGCGCTCTCCTGCAGGAACGCCGATATGGTCGACATGGTCAAGTCGATGCCTATCACTGTGCCCGTGCCTGGTATGCGGCGGGACAGGGTTTGCCCGGGGATACCCAGTTGCGCAAACAGATAGGGCGCGCTGGTGGTCAACTCGTCTGTGGCGAGAGCTGCACGGTACCAGGGGCGGCTTGTCACAGCGTAATCCGTGGCTTCGGTGCGGGTAAGGCGGGAGCGCAGATTCTTGTCGAGATACTGCAGGCTGCGCTCATAGCCGGATTCGGCAGGATGTACGGCGATTACCAGCCAGCGATCAGATGGCACGGCGCGGTAGCTTTTGCGGGCGTGGCTGCTGTTGTCCAGATTTATGACTTCAAAAAAACTGCCATCATCCCGGCCCAGGTAGACGCCGTAGTACATCGGGTTGCGTTCCAGGACCGAAGTGAACACACGCAGCCGTGCCTGCTCGTTGCCGTCGCTGGCGAGGTCGGGGTTGGCGGCCAGCAGGGCCATGACGACGTCGTTGACGCCGCGAACGCTTTCCAGTCGCGCAGCGATGCCGTCCGCAGCGGCGGTGTAAAGCTCTGCGGCCGACTGCCTGGCCGTGGCCTGGCCAAAATAGTATTGCAGCCCGATCGCAAGGGCGGCAGTGAGGGCGGTCGCCATTAAAAAAACCGCCACCACGGTGAGGCGAATGGAGGTGCGTAGTCGGTTCGAGGATCCGCTCATGGAGGTCGGCCCCTTTTTACGGGCAGGATCTGCCCCTGTTTATGGGCAAAAAAAAGCCGCGATCTTTGATCGCGGCTTACTGAGAATACCCTAGGCAGGGGGGCAGGGCGCGTT
>CAYTDW010000455.1:0-3363 GCA_964436585.1 uncultured Halioglobus sp.
CCTGTGGCAAAGCCCGCCCGCTCGAGACCCAGCCATTGCCCCAGGTCGCCCATATCAACCGTTGTCTCTATTGCCACGGATACCGCGGGGCGCTCCCCCGAGGTACCCGCCCCTGCTGCCGCCCCCGCCACTGCAGGGATCACCTCCGGGCGTTGCCCGACCGACGCCTGTAGCGCCCGCCCCCACAATTGCCCGGTCAGGTCGCGAGAGCTGAAACCGGTCCGGGTGTCATAGTCGAGTACACCGCTGATCGCACGCAATGGCAGGCCGCCCGGGCGGATGTCCAGGTCGACATCGGTGAAGCGGGTGGATACGCGAACCTCGGGCGGCGCGGCGCCGTCCCCGAGATCCAGCAGCAGTGCGATATCAGTGGCCAGGTCCCCGCCCAGTTGCCAGTCGGCGAACACATCCCCCGCCAGGTCGGCCAAGGGTGAGTCATTCACCACGGCCAGGCCGTCGGCGGCAGGCCCCACCGTGCTGCCGTCGACCGCCAGCCACAGTTCACGCGCCGCATCCGACCACACTTCCACCGACAGGTCGCTCACCCGGGAGTCCAGCAGTTGCGCCGTGTCGGCCCAGACGCTGACATTGCTGTCATCGATCAGCACGATGCCGTCGATCCCGGCCAGCGCCGGCCAGTCCGGGTGAAAGCTCAGCGCGGTATCGCGCACATTGAAGAACAGCTGCACCGTATGCAGCGCCGTGGAATGGGCAGTCAGGCTGCCGCGCCAGATGAAACCTCCCTGCTCGATCACGCCGTCGCCAATGCTGGCCGCCAGCCAGGGCCTCAGCTCCTGGCTGAGGATATGGGGTATGTACTTGCCACGGTGGATGGCCCGGGTATTTTCCAGACCTACCAGCAAATCCATTTCCAGCCCTACCTCGCTCGCATGCAGCGGAATCGAGAGACCGAACAGCACCCGGACCGGCCCTTCCTCCCCGCGCGCCTGCAACAGTCCACTGGAGAGCACCACCGACTCCGCGTCCCAGTCAATGTTGATAGTGCCGTGGAAATCGTCGTATTCCAGGGCGCGCTGGTAAACGGTGGGAAAAAACATGCTGAACTGCCTGCTGTCCAGCACCACCGAACCGGATCCCGGTGCTAGCCGGAAGAAGCCGTGGGCGCCGCTGATGCCCGGCGCCCCATGCCAGGGCTCGACCGCCAGGTCGTCAAATGCTGCCAGCAACTGCCACTGGGCGAAGGGATTGCTGATCGAGGCCACCTCGAGCTGCAGGGCGGACAGCATACCCCTGGGCTGGAGCACCCCGACCAGATCGGTAAGCGTCGCAGACACTACGTCGCCGCCTGCCAGGAGTTCCCCCAGGGGCGCCAGCGGCAGGTCCAGGGCGCGCAGGTCCATGGTTTCACCGCGCAGATCCAGCTGCAGACGCGGCAGCTTGAACAGCGCCCCGCCCCGGGCCGCCTCCAGCGCAGCGACTGTGAGCAACCAGCCATCCTCATGGCTGTCGATGCCGGCATCAAAATCAATCGAATCGAGCGCCAGCTGCCAGGAGGTGTCACTCGCCTGCAGCAGCACATCCTCCATGGCGACCCGCAGCGCCGTCGTCGGCTCGCCCTTGTGCCAGCTGGTCCACAGCTCGAGATCCAGTCTGCCGTCGACCCGCAGTGTACCCGGCGCATCAGCCATGAATTCAGTCAGCGCTGCCACATCGGCCGCGGCAACGTTCAGGTAAAGCTGGCCGGTAAATGACCCCGGCTCGAAGGGGTTGCCGACCCCCTCCCCCAGGGCTGTCAGCTCCATGCCCCCGGAAGTACCCAGCCTGCCCTCGAGACGGCGATGACTACCCTCCCGGGAGAGCGCCAGGTCAAGTCCGAACTCGCGCTGCTCGCCCGAGGGCATGGTCAGCGCCAGGCGAGCATCGCCGAGCGCTACCCGCTCAACATTCAGCAGCAACTCCTCGAGCCAGGCGCCGGGCGCGGTTTCGCTGCCCTCGAAGCCAGTGATCCGCAGGTGCCCGTCACTGCCGAGAATCCCTGCCAGCCCCAGGCCGTCGAGGCTGAGCAAGCTTATCTGCATGGAGCGGGTGCGCAGGCTGGCGGCCACATCCAGTGCGATCCGCCCCTCGGACAATTCAAGCGAGTGCTGGCGCGCCCCGGGCAGGGTGAGCCGCAGCTCGTCGAACACCAGTACCGGGGTAAAGGATTGCCACTCGGCGCTGACCCCCTGCGCATCGATAAGCAGGGGAACACGGTTATTCAACGCCTGCAGGATTTCACTCTGGAAAGCACCGCTGAGGGCGCTGAGCATCCGTCCCACGCTGACATAGACAGCCAGGAGCACAATCGCCGTCACGATAGCAACCCACAGGACGCTGCTCAGCCTATGAAAAATTGATCGTTTCAATCGTCCGCCGCCACCAGGCGAGAGGGAATGCCATGGGCGCCCAGGAGTTGCCAGGTTTCACACAGAGGCAATCCCACCACGTTGCTGTAGCTGCCACGAATACCGCGGATGAAGGCGCCGGCCAGGCCCTGTATAGCATAGGCGCCGGCCTTGTCCCAGGGTTCATCGGTGGCGAGGTAGGCCTCGCAGAGTGCCCGGGTCAGCCGGATGAACTCCACCGAGGTTTCCACCAGCTCGCAGTCCGCGCCGTGCCGATGCTGCAGGCAGACGGCGGTCAGCACCGTGTGACTGCGGCCACTGAGCATCGCCAGCATGGCGAGTCCGTCGAAATGATCGCGGGGCTTGCCCAGCACCTCGTCGTCCAGAACCACCACGGTATCCGCGCCGAGTACCGCACTGCCGGCATCCCGGTGACGGGAATAAACCAGTGCCGCCTTCTCCCTGGCCATGCGCTCGACATAGGCCGGCGGGGTTTCGCCGGGCAGGCGTGTTTCATCGATATCCGCCGGGTCACAGAGGAATCTGACGCCAAGTTGCTCCAGTAATTCCCGCCGCCGCGGCGAAGCCGATGCCAGCACCAGGTCAGCCCCCGTCATCTCAGGTCACCATGTATTGCCGCCGCAGGCCCCGCAGCGTGTACAACACTAACGGCCAGACCAGAGCGCTGGAGACAGCGGGCAGCAGAAACATCAGGGTGGGACTGCCGACCCCCTCCAGGTTCTGCACCCACTGGCAAACCAATTGATTGATACCCACCAGGACAAACACCATGCCGGCCTGCTGCAAAACGCTGAACTGCCGCAGGCGCTGGTAAAGGGTGAGGCACAACAGGGCGACCACGACCAGCGCCAGGGCATTCTGGCCCAGCGCCGCCCCCTCCAGCGAGTCGAGCAGCAGGCCTGCAACCAGGCCAGTAAATATACCCACACGGTGGGGCAGGGCGATAGTCCAGTAAATCAGTGCCAGCGCCACCCACTCTGGCCGCGCCCACATCAGC
>CAYTDW010000456.1:0-3353 GCA_964436585.1 uncultured Halioglobus sp.
GCTTCCGCCAGCAGCACATTCATATGCCCCGGCATCCGGCCCGCCACCGGGTGGATCCCGAAATTCACCTCGGCGCCATTGCGCTCCAGCAGTTCAGCCAGTTCCTTGACCACGTGCTGGGCCTGGGCGACTGCCATGCCGTAGCCGGGGATGATCGCCACATTGCTGGCGGCCTCCAGGATATAGTAGGCATCCTCGGCGCTGATCGGCTTGATTTCGCCCTCAACGGCCGTCTGCTCAACCTTGCCGCTGCCAAAGCCGCTGAACAGGACGTTGGCCAGGGAGCGGTTCATCGCCTTGCACATGATCTGGGTGAGGATGATCCCGGAGGCGCCCACCAGGGCGCCGGCCACGATCAGGATATTGTTGTTTACGGCAAAACCCGCGGCGCAGGCCGCGAGGCCGGAGTAGGAGTTCAACAGGGAAATCACCACCGGCATATCGGCCCCGCCGATGGGTATGACCGCCATCACGCCAAACACCAGTGACAGGGCCACCACCAGGTACAACCAGAGGTGGTTCGCAGGCTGCAGGCAGAACATCACGGAGCCGGCCAGGATGCCCAGCACGATCAGGCTGTTGACCACCTGCTGGCCGCTGAACAGCACCGCGCCGCTGCCGATGCGTTCGCTGAGCTTGCCATAGGCAATCAGGCTCCCGGTGAAGGTTACACCGCCGATCAGGATCGACAGGATGATGGTCACCAGGGTAAAGGTGGCGTCTCCCGGGGCCAGGGCCGCCCAACCGACCAGCAGGCTGGCGAGGCCGCCGAAGCCGTTGAACAGGGCGACCATCTCGGGCATGGCGGTCATCTGCACCAGGCGGGCGGCGGCGGCGCCGATGACCGTGCCCACCACGACACCCAGCAGAATCCACTGGTACTCGACAATGCCCTGGTCCAGCAGCCCGGCCACTACCGCCAGCAGCATGGCGATCGCGGAGAGGCCATTGCCCCGGCGGGCAGTGGCGGGAGAGCCGAGCTGTTTCAGGCCGTAGATAAACAGGGCGGCCGCCACGATATAACTGTATTGAATCAGGCTATCCATGGCGCTCAGCTCCCCTTCTTCCTGAACATGGCGAGCATGCGGTCGGTTACCAGGTAGCCGCCCACCACGTTGATGGTGGCCAGGGCCACGGCGGCGACGCTCATCCAGTTGGCCAGGTCATGGCGACCGGTGCCGGCCAGGCTGAGGGCGCCCACCAGGGTGATTCCGGAGATGGCGTTGGCGCCGGACATCAGCGGGGTGTGCAGGGTAGCCGGCACCTTGTTGATCAGTTCAAAACCCAGGAAGATGGTCAGCATTAGGATAAATGTGAGGAAAACTGTTGCCGAAATCATGCTATGCACCCCCTTCAATAATTTTCTTGATGGTCTCGTTCACCACTTCCCCGGCGTGGGTAATGATGCAGCCGGGCAGGATGTCATCCTCAAAATCCACCACGAACCGCTTCAGTTCCTGGTTCCAGTTGTCCTCCACCAGGTTGAACAGGTTGGCCGAATACATCTGGCTGGCGTGACGCGCCACTTCCCCGGCCAGGTTGGCCTTGCCGATGATGGTCACCCCGCCGACTGTAACGATCGCATCGGGCACCGAGCCCTCGACATTGCCACCGGTCTCCGCCGCCATATCGACGATCACCGAGCCCGGGGCCATGCCCTCCACCATGTCCCTGGTGACCAGCACCGGCGGCTTGCGGCCAAACACCTGGGCGGTGGTGATCACCACGTCGGACTTGGCGATCACGTCTTTCTGGGCCTGGCGCTGCTTGGCGATCTGCTCGGGTGTCAGCTCCAGGGCATACCCGGCGGCGGTCTGGCCGGTTTCACCCAGGTCGATCTCGAGGAACTTGGCGCCCAGGGACCGCACCTGCTCGGCTACCACGGGACGGGTGTCGAAGGCGGTGACCCGGGCGCCGAGGCGTTTGGCGGTGGCAATGGCCTGCAGGCCGGCGACACCGGCGCCAATGACGAACACATTAGCCGGTTTCAGGGTGCCGGCAGGGGTCATCATCATCGGGAAGATGCGGGGCAGGTGGGAGGCGGCCAGCAATACCATCACGTACCCGGCCAGGTTGGCCTGGGAGCTCAGGGCATCCATCTTCTGGCTGCGGGTGGTGCGCGGGATCATTTCCATGCTGATGGCGGTCACCCCCGCTTGCTTAAGCGCGACCACCAGTTCGCGCTCATTGAACGGGTCGAGGTAGCTGATATGGATACAGCCGCGCTGCATCAGACTGACCTCATCCAGAGCCGGCTTGCGCAACCGCAGCAGCACATCGGCAGTGCGGAACAGGCCGTTGCGATCGGCGGAGACTGTCGCTCCCGCCTCCTCGTATTCAGCGTCGGTAAACCCGGATCCGGTGCCCAGGCCCGCCTCCACCACCAGCTCCGCGCCCATGCGGCACAGCTTCTTGGCGGATTCAGGGGTAATGGGAACCCGGTTTTCTCCCGGGTGACTCTCCTTGGGAATGGCGATGCGCATTGCGGTGTTTACCCCCGTAACCGAGTATTTTTTAGTTCTGCCAGGTGCTCTGGCCGGCGCTGCTACCGCAGGTCGCTGCGGGCAATGTCAGCGGCAAAGCGGCCGCAACCTGCCTTTGCGGGAGGCGAGCGGCGGCAGACTGTAGCACAGCAGGCGCTTGGCGTGAATGCAGCGGCCCCGAGCCGGTTGACTATGGCGTGAAGAAGTGGGCAGCACCCCCCCGGTAGTGGGGGGGGCGGAATGAAAGAGGCTCAGGTGGCCTGCAACTGCAGGAAGGGGTTCATCCAGCGATAGGGCCAGCCGGTGAACTTCAGCGGGGAGTCGAGCACCGCCAGGCAGATGCAGTCTTCCGATTGCACCGCCGTGGGGGCATGAATGTCACCGGGCTGGCGCAACAGGAAGTCGCCCTGGTGATAGCTGCCGTCCGCATCGGAGAAGCCGCCCTCGAGCACCAGGGTCATTTCCGGACCGCGGTGGGTGTGCTCCGGAATCCTGCCGCCCGCCTTGATGTGGTACAGGGCGAACTCATAGTGGGGATCACCGGTCTTCAGGTAGCTGATGCGCAGCGTCTTGGTCACTTTTTTCCATACCAGGTCCGACAGGTCGCCGCTCATGAGCCGCTGCAGGATCGCCGGCGTCCTGCCGGCTGACCACTCGGAACTGCTGGCATAGCTCAGGGGCGGGGCGTCATCCAGTCGCGCCAGTACCATATTGAGCAGGGTGTCCCCCACGGGTTCACCGGGCAGCCCGTCGAACAGCGTCGCCCCCAGCGTCTGCAGCTGGGTCGAGGTGCGCCGGCACTGCTCGCAGTAGTGCAGATGAACCGAGACACAGGCCGCCTGGGCCAGCGGCAGGTTACCCGCCGCATGT
>CAYTDW010000457.1:0-3349 GCA_964436585.1 uncultured Halioglobus sp.
TGTGGATATCGCTGGCGCGCTGTTCGAACGCGTACTGCAGCAGCCAGTCGACGATATTGACGATGTGCTGGTCGTTGGCGTCCGGCTCCTTCATGGAGCCCAGTTCCAGCATCTGCTCCAGGTTGCTCACCCCGGCGCTGCCCTCGGGCCGGTCGGCGCCGCGGGCACGACTCACCGAGCCGGCCATGGTGTAAAACTCCGCCGTGTGCCGGGCGATCAGCCGGGGGTCGGTGAGGACCCGGCGCACGCGTTTGCGCAACACGTGCTCGAGGTTACTCTCCCAGCCCCGCAGGTAGGGCTCGGCGCTGGCGATCACCACCTCCTTGTCCGTCACCTCCACGGCCAGGATGCGGTGGCGCTCGGCGAACGCCCGGGACATCACCTCGGCGACGGCCGTGACATTGATCTTCAGCGGGTCGATCTGGTACACCTGCTGGCCCGACTTCCCACCCAGCCAGGCCAGCAGGGTGTCCATATCGAGCACCCAGCCCGGGTTGCCGGCATCGGCCAGCTTTTGCTCGGCCAGGAACACCAGTGGGTGAACCCTGACCATCGGCGTTTTCACCACCCTGGCCATATCCGCCGCGCTGAGCCTGCCGGCTGCATTCAGCTCCCGCGCCAGGGTAATCAGGTCGAGACGGTGTTCCATCAGTTGGTCGCCAAAATTGGTCGCCATAGTTCAGCTCACGGGGTGAATTTCCGGATGAAATCATGCTAACACACACCCGACCTGTCTCCATTTCGATTTCCATCCGTAGCGCGACAGGCTCCCGGGTGCACGACCTGCAAGCGCTTTATGACAATCGCCGGCTTTGCTCCTACACTAGCCTCGTGTTGTCCTTCAATTTTTTCAGCGGCAGTTTTGCTTTTCCAGGAGCCCGATGCCCCATTCCAGCAAGGTGATCATCGAGCAGCTGCGGCAGCTGGTGGCAACGCCCTCGGTGAGTTCCACCGATCCGCGCTGGGACCAGGGCAACCGCGCGGTGATCGACCTGCTGGCCGGCTGGCTGGAAGACCTGGGCTTTCGCACCCGGATACAGGCGGTGTCCGCGGACGGCAACAAGGCGAACCTCATCGCCACGCGCGGCAGCGGCCCCGGCGCGCTGGTGCTGGCGGGCCACACCGACACCGTGCCTTTTGACGAGGGCCGCTGGCAGAGCGACCCGCTGGGACTGAGCGAGCGCGACCACCGGCTCTACGGCCTCGGCAGTACCGACATGAAAGGGTTTTTCCCGCTGGCCATCGCCGCGGCGGCGGCCTTTCGCGACACCGCACTCAAGCAACCGCTGATCCTGCTGGCCACCGCCGACGAGGAGAGCTCGATGAACGGCGCCCGCGCCCTGGCGGCCGCCGGGACGCCAAAGGCCCGGGCCGCGATCATCGGCGAGCCGACCTCCCTGGTGCCGGTGCGCATGCACAAGGGCATCATGATGGAGGCAGTGACCATCACCGGGCGCGCGGGCCACTCCTCCAACCCCGAGCTGGGCAACAGCGCGCTGGAGGGCATGCATGCGGTAATGGGGGACCTGATTGCCTACCGCGCGCAGCTGCGCGAGCGCTTCAGCAACGACTTCTTCAGCGTGGCCTGGCCTACCCTGAACCTGGGTTGCGTGCACGGCGGCGACAGCCCCAACCGCATCTGCGGCCAGGCGGAGCTGCATTTCGACCTGCGCACAACCCCCGGGGCTGACAACCAGGCCCTGCGCGAGGAAATCGCCGCGCGCCTGGCAACCATCGCGCGGCAGCGCTCACTGCGGATCGAGCTGCGCTCCCTGGTCAGGGATATCGCGCCGTTCGAGCAGCCTGCGGACAGCGAACTGGTCCGCCTCGCCGAGCGCCTCACGGGACACCGCGCCGAGGCTGTGGCTTTCGCCACCGAGGCGCCCTTCCTGCGGGCACTGGGCATGGAGACCATTGTCATGGGCCCCGGCTCCATCGACCGGGCCCACCAGCCCGACGAGTACCTGGAACTGGACCAGATCCGGCCCTGTATCGCCCTGTTGCAGCAGTGTATTCGCCACTACTGTCTCTAGCAGGCTGCGGCCTGTGCATTATTGCCATTAGGTAATCGGGCCGGGTTTCGGTAACCTTACCGACACACCATTAATAATTCACTATTAATCAATAGCTTGGATCATATCGTGACAACGCCGGGCCGGGCCCATATTCGCTGGTTGAGGAACACCGCACCCTATATCAACGCGCACCGGGGCAAGACCTTCGTGCTGATGCTCGGGGGCGAGGTTGCCCTGCACGAGAACTTTGCGGTTATCTTTCACGATATCGCCCTGCTCAACAGCCTGGGCGTGCGCCTGGTGCTGATCCACGGCTCGCGGCCGCAGATCGCCCAACGGCTGGAGCTGGCGGGACTGGCGACGAGCTTCCGCGACGGCATGCGGATTACCGACAGCGCCGCGCTGGAACATGTGAAGGATGCCGCCGGCTCCCTGCGGGCACAGATCGAAGCCCTGCTTTCCATGGGGCTGCCGAACTCCCCCATGCAGGGTGCGCGCATCCGCGTGTGTTCGGGCAACTTCGTCACCGCGCGGCCGATCGGGGTGGTCGACGGTATCGACTTCCACCATACCGGCAAGGTGCGCAGGATCGACGTTGCGGGGATTCGCCGCCAGCTCGAGGAGGGCTCCATCGTGCTGCTGTCGCCCCTGGGCTATTCCCCCACCGGGGAGATCTTCAGCCTCGGCCTGGAAGATATCGCCGTGCAGTGCGCCGCCGCCATCGGCGCCGACAAGCTGATCATGTTCAGCGCGACGGAGGGGGTGTGTGACGACGCGGGCAACCTGATCCGCCAATGTACGGTCGGCGATATCGACCGGCTTGAAATCTCCGATCCCGACCATGGCTCACTGCTGCACGCCGCTCGCAGCGCCTGCCTGGCCGGCGTAGCGCGCAGCCACATCATCAGCTACAACAACGACTGCGCCCTGCTCGAGGAACTCTTCACCCACGACGGCAGCGGCACCCTGGTTGCCAACGACAGTTACGAACAGGCCAGGGAGGCCAACATCGATGACGTCGGCGGCATCATCGAACTGATCCAGCCGCTGGAACAGCAGGGCGTGCTGGTAAAGCGCTCCCGCGAATTGCTGGAAACGGAGATCAGGCGGTTTCGCCGTGCCCAAAGTCGTGGACATCATTGATAAAGGCGCGCAATTGACCTTCGAACAAGCCAGCAACATGGTCGAAGACAAAGTGCGCAAAGAACGTGAACCAAATCTGGCCAAGAGCCGTGCGCAGGATTTGGTCAATCAGGCCAAAGACGCGGCTGACCTGGAACGGTTGATGAAGGCCGAAGGCATTGATGTCAAACGCGACACCAACTTCAACACCT
>CAYTDW010000458.1:0-3344 GCA_964436585.1 uncultured Halioglobus sp.
CGGCACCATCGAGTCGATTGATTTGAGACCGGTCTGTACCGGCTGGTCCACCGACTGGCGGGCAATAACACCCGGCGCCACCTTTTCCAGGGCATCGGTCATCGCTGCCTTGATCGGACCCTTGCCGTCGATCGGGTTACCCAGGGCATCGACCACACGACCCTGCAGTTCCGGGCCCACCGGCACCTCCAGGATGCGACCGGTACAGGTGCAGGACTGGCCCTCGGCCAGGCCCTTGTAGTCGCCCAACACGATAGCGCCCACGGAGTCGCGCTCCAGGTTCAGCGCCATGCCATAGATGCCGCCGTCAAATTCAATCATCTCACCGTACATGACATCGGCGAGACCGTGGATGCGAATAATGCCGTCGGTCACCGATACCACGGTACCCACGTTGCGAGCCTGACTGCTGACATCAAGCTGGTCGATGCGCTGCTTGATAATCTCGCTTATCTCAGATGGATTCAGTTGCTGCATGCTCTGTTCCTCAACCCTACGAATTCATTGCTTCGGCCAGCTTGTCCAGCTTGCCACGCACGGAGCCATCGATCACCAGATCACCGGCCTTGATTACTACACCGCCCAGCAAATTGCTGTCGGTAGATGTCTGAACGTTTACCTGGCGCTCCAGTTTCCTGCCCAATGCCGCGGCAAGCCTGTCGCGAATACCATCTGCCAAATCGAAGGCCGATACCACCTCGACGTCGACAGTTTTCTCCCGGTTTGCCTTGTACTGGGCAAACAGCTCATGTATCTGTGGCAGCAGTGCCAGGCGCTTGTTGGCGGCGAGAATGCCGACAAAGTTCCTCACCTGGGCCGACAGGGCATCACCGCACACTTCGCCCAGCTTGTGCGCCTGCTGTGCCGATGTCAGTGCGGGGCTGGTGAGTACAGCGCCCATACGCTCGTCTGCCACCACCGCTGCCGCCGTTGCCAGTTGCTGGTGCCACTGGGTCAGTTGGTTGTGGTCCAGCGCATATTCAAACGCGGCTTTTGCGTAGGGTCGCGCCAGTGTGCTCAGTTCAGCCATAGCTTCCTCGCGTTACAGCTCAGCTGCCAGCTTCTCGACCATGTCGGCGTGTGCCCTGGGGTCGATGGTGGCGCCGAGAATTTTTTCAGCGCCCGCCAGTGACAGTACTGCCACCTGGCTGCGCAACTGTTCCCGCGCGCGGTTGGCCTCCAGCGCTATTTCCGCCTGGGCCGCAGTCTTGACCCGCTGGGCTTCAACCAATGCGGCCTGTTTTGCCTCTTCTATCAGCTGGATGCCGCGCTTATTGGCCGAATCAACAATACCTGCGGCCTCTACCTTGGCTTCCTTGAGGCGCTCTACGGCCTTCTCCTGGGCCAATGCCAGATCATGGCTGGCGCGATCCGCCGCTGCCAGGCCATCGGCTATCTTGTCGGCCCGCTCCTGCATGGCGGCGATAATCGGCGGCCACACAAACTTCATGCAGAACATGACAAAACCGACGAACGCGACCATCTGTCCGATAAGCGTAAGGTTAATATTCACGCCTTGCTCCTCACAGATTATGGTGGGCCGCATTGGGTGCGGCCCTGTTTTCCGACGCCGGCCTAGCCTGCGACAACGAAGATAAGGTACATCGCGATACCAACACCAATGATGGGGATCGCGTCCACCAGGCCGGCGCCCAGGAAGAAGGTCACCTGCAACTTGGGAGCCAGTTCCGGCTGGCGCGCGGAGCCTTCAATCAACTTGCCGCCCAGCAGGCCTACACCGATAGCGGCACCCAAACCACCCAAGCCCATCATGATGGCGGCAGCTACGTAGATTAATTCCATGATTTTCTCCTAGCGTTAAGAACCAAAGTTAAAGTAAATCAGTGATCTTCATGTGCCATGCTGAGATACACGATCGTCAGCACCATGAAAATAAAGGCCTGCAGGGTGATCACCAGGATATGGAATATCGCCCAGCCAACTTGCAACAATCCCGCCGGCACCAGCCAGATGACACCCGCGCTGAACAGGGCGGCAATAAGGATGAAGATCATTTCACCGGCGTACATATTGCCGAAGAGTCGCAAGCCCAGAGAGAAGGGTTTGGCCAACAGGCCAACTACTTCCATAAACAGGTTGATCGGGATGAAGGCCCAGTGATTGAAGGGATTCAGGGTCAGCTCCTTGACGAAGCCGAAGCCCTTGACCTTGATCGAGTAATACAGCATCAGGATGAATATGCCCAGCGCCATGCCCATGGTGATATTGGGGTCGGTGGTAGGAACGATCTTCTGGTAATGCACGCCCGCAAGGCTGAGCAGGTGGGGCACCAGATCCACCGGCAGCAGGTCCATCAGGTTCATCAGGAATACCCAGACAAATATGGTCAGGGCCAGGGGTGCGACCATCTTGTTGTGGCCGTGGAAAGTATCGCGCACGGTGTTATCGACAAACTCGACCACCATTTCGGCAGCGCTCACCGCTTTGCTGGGTACGCCCGCCTCCGCCTTTTTGGCGACTTTGCGAAACAGCCAGCAAAACGCAATGCCGAGGGTGATGGACCAGAACATGGAGTCGATGTGGATAGCATTGAACCCCATGGCTGCGGCCTCGTCACCGCCATGCGCCATGACCCACTGCCCGGCTTCGCCGATAACGGTTCCGTCCTCCCGCTCAAAACCCGCCGGCAACTTGCCATAGGTCAGGTTCGTCAGGTGATGGACGATATATTCAGAGATTGTCTGGGTTGCGCCTGCCATCTATCTCAACTCTTGGGTCAGTCAGTCCGGAGCGGTCATCGCCTCAGCAACAACCAGCTCCCCGTAATTTGTATCGCCAGCATCAGCAGGTAAGCTGCGAATACGGCCGGGGCATCTATCGGTCGCAGCGCAACAAACACCGCGGCAAAACCTGCAAAACTGAGTAAAAACTTGCCCACTTGTCCAAGATAGCTGGAGCGGGCTATGGCCCTTGCCGATTTCGCGCCGCGCCATCTGAAGGCGAGTGCCGCAAAATAGGCCTGGGGCAAAATCGCAACCAAACCGCCACTGGCCACCGACCAGGCGCGCACCTCGTCCGATGGCAGCAGGATGAGACATAACAAAACCAGGATCGCAAGCTGTACCAGGCTTATGCGATGCACCGGGGGGCGTAGAATCTCAGCACCGGCCATTCCCATCTCGCCCCGTATCGACTGCCGCAACCCGGCGAACCTGCAGGCTCGTTTTGAGCGGGCGCATTATAGGGGGATTGAGAAGTGGGTTCAACCTGCGATTGGCCGGCATGGGGATTAAACGAACACCCGGTGCGGACAGCATCGCGACAGTATCCTGCTCGGGGGTTGCATCGGCGGAAAGGCCGCAGATGGCGGAAAGCGCGATGAT
>CAYTDW010000459.1:0-3344 GCA_964436585.1 uncultured Halioglobus sp.
CGACCTCGTCGATCAGCAGCACGCAGCCGCGCTCCTGGTGCAGCGCCTGGTACAGTGGCCGCGGCTCGAGGAAGTGCTCGGAGAAGAACAGGTCGTCGTGCGCGTGCAGGCGCTCGATCGACGCCGCGAGCCCCACCGTGCCCTGCATCAGTTCGGCCAGCTTGTCCTTGAGCAGCTGCGTGTAGAGCAACTGCTTGCCGTACTTCCATTCGTACAACGCCTTGGCCTCGTCCAGCCCTTCGTAGCATTGCAGGCGAATCAGGGGCAGGTCCAGCAGCTGGGCGGTGGTCTTGGCAAGCTCGGTCTTGCCGACTCCCGGAGGGCCTTCCACCAGGATGGGCTTGCGCAGCTGAAAGGCGAGAAACACGGCGGTGGCGATCTTGGTGCTGCAGATGTAACCGAAGGACTCGAACCCCTGTTCGATCTGGGCGACGGATGCCAGCTGGGGAAAATCGTTTAGTTGCAACGGTATACCTCGTGGAGCAGTGTGCATGGTTGGGCTGATGGGAGTTGGCCGGGCGCTGTTCGCTACCCGCCGGTGGCGTTCATGAAGCGCAGGATCTCTGGCTCACCCGTATGGTTGAAATGATGGCGCTCGGGCTTGATCGCCACGGCGTCAACGATGGCCATTTTCAGTGAATCCAGGGTGTAGTGCGGGTTGCGCAGTACGGCGCGCAGGTCCATCGAATGTTCATTGCCAAGGCAGAGCAGCAGGCGCCCTTCCGCGGTCACCCTTACCCGGTTGCAGAGGTGGCAGAAATTCTCACTGTGGGGTGAAATGAAGCCCAGGCGCGAGGCGCTGCCGGCCAGGCTGAAATAACGCGCCGGACCCTCGTCGCTGCCGGGGTCGCCCAGCGGATGCATGCTGTAGCGCTGCCCGATGATGGCGCGCAACTCTGCGCTGCTGCAAAAGCTCAGGGCGCGGTCGTGTTCCCTGATGCGGCCCAGTGGCATCTCCTCGATGAAGGCAATGTCGATACCGCGGCCGCAGGCGAAGTCCACGAGGTCCAGCACTTCATCCTCGTTGCGGTGCTTGAGTATGACCGCGTTGATCCTGATTCGCTCAAAGCCTGCGGCGATCGCCGCATCTATACCCGCCAGTACCTGGTCGAGGTTGCCGTGGCGGGTGAGCTGGCGAAAACGGCGGGGCCGCAGGCTGTCAAGGCTGACGTTGATGCGCTTCACCCCGTAATCGCGCAGGCTGCCGGCCATTCGCTGCAGCTGGGAACCATTGGTGGTGAGCACCAGCTGGTTCAGCGCGGGCAGTTGGCCCAGGCGCTTGACCAGGCTCAGTATGTCATTGCGAATCAGAGGTTCACCGCCGGTGAGGCGGATCTTGCCGACACCCAGCTCGGTGAAAGCCTGTGCCAGCTGGAAATGCTCCTCCAGGGTCAGGACCTGGGGTTTGGGTACGAAGCTCATTTCCTCCGCCATGCAGTAGACGCAGCGAAAATCACAGCGGTCTGTTACCGAGAGGCGAACATAGTCCACCCGGCGCCCGAAACGATCGATCAGTGTTGAGGGATTCTCATTCATCATGGCTTGCAGTGTAATCCCTAATCCCGCCCGACTCTAGCGCTGAGGTCCGTGTGCCAGGGTCGGTGGCCGTGCGGGGTTTACACTGCTTCCCGGGTGGGACAGGATGTACCGCGGTGTCCGCCCGAAAGCGGGCTATGAAAGTTACAGCGGGGGACCCGATACCATGCCTGCAGCGCGCGAGCTAGCCCTCTGGGCGGGACCATTGGCGGCGGCGCTTGCGGCCGCCGGCCTGGCAGCGGCCGGTCACGGCGGCGCGACGGCAGTGGTGGGCTTCGTGGCCACCCTCTGCGTGGTGTGGTGGATGTTTGAACCTGTTCCAATACCGGTCACCTCCCTGTTGCCGCTGGCCGTGCTGCCCCTGCTGGGCGTACTTACGCCCGAGGAGACGGCCCAGGCCTATGGCTCGCCCCTGATCCTGCTGCTGTTGGGCGGGTTTCTCCTGTCCAAGGCGATGGAACACTCGGGCGCCCACCGGCGCATTGCGCTGGGTATGGTGCGACTGTTCGGGGCCAGCAGCGGCAGGCGCCTGGTGCTGGGTTTCATGAGCGCGTCGGCACTGCTGAGCATGTGGATATCCAATACCGCCACTGCCCTGATGCTGCTGCCGGTAGTGCTGGCGGTACTGGAGGCCTCCCGCCACAAAGCGGAGCTGGCGGCCCCGCTGCTGCTGGGCGTTGCCTATGGCGCCAGCGTGGGCGGGTTGGGCACGCCGATCGGTACACCGCCCAACCTGATATTCATGCAGGTGTACCAGCAAACCACCGGTGAGACCATCAGTTTTGCCCGCTGGATGAGCTGGGGGGTGCCGGTAGTCCTGCTGATGGTGCCGGCCATGGCCATGATCCTGGCCCGCAACCTGCGCGGGTCAGTCGATGTCGATTTGCCCGATGTGGGTCGCTGGCGCTCCGAAGAGAAGCGGGTGATGGCGGTGTTCGCGCTCACGGCGCTCGCCTGGATAACCCGGGGCGAGCCTTTCGGAGGCTGGTCGGGCTGGCTGGGGCTGCCTCAGGCGAATGATGCCTCGGTGGCCCTGCTGGCAGTGCTGCTGATGTTCCTGCTGCCGGATGGGAGGGGACAGCGGTTGCTGACCTGGGAGCGGGCCAGCACCATCCCCTGGGGCGTACTGCTGCTGTTCTCCGGTGGAATCTGCCTGGCGGAGGGCTTCGTGAACTCGGGCTTGAGCGATTTGATCGGCCACTGGCTTGCCGGCATGGCCGGTATTCCGGTGTTTGCCCTGGTGGTGCTGGTCTGTGTGGCGGTTACCCTGATGACGGAAACCACCTCAAATACCGCCTCTGCGACCCTGTTGATGCCGGTGCTGGCCGCCGCTGCGATCGGGGCGGGTATTGCCCCGGAGTTGATTATGGTGCCGGCGGCGATGAGCGCCAGCTGCGCCTTCATGCTGCCGGTCGCCACCGCACCCAATACCGTGGTCTACGGCAGCGGCCTGGTCAGCACCGCAAGGATGGCGCGGGAGGGCGCCCTGATGAACCTGTTGGGCGTGGTGGTCATCAGCGGCGTCTGCTACCTGGCCCTTGGCTGAGTCCCGCTGCGGCGGGACCTAAAGACCGCCTGGGCTGCTTACAACAGCCCCATCATGGTTTCCGCGGAACTGACGTCCACGCCGGGGCCGGGCTCGACATTCAAGTGGGTGACCGTGCCGTTTTCTACAATCATGGCAAAGCGCTGGCTGCGGGTGCCCAGGCCAAAACCCCTGCCGTCCAGCTCCAGTCCCAGGGCCTTGGTGAAATCGCCGTTGCCGTCGGCCAGCATCAGCAGTTCCTCGGCATTCTGCGCCTTGCCCC
>CAYTDW010000460.1:0-3339 GCA_964436585.1 uncultured Halioglobus sp.
CTGGCGACTGGCCAGCAGGCTGCTGAGGTTGTTGAGGCCGAGCTTAAGGCCCGCAATACCCCCGTATATCTCCTCGACCGAGTCCGCATCGAATTGGAACAGGCTGCTGATGGACGGACCCAGGAACTCCAGTGGGTAGCTGCCTGTCTTTGATACCTGGTCCACCAGGCGAGCGGCCTGGGCGACTCCGGCCAGTGCGAGGGTCTGTTGCTGCAGCGGGGGCAGCTTGCTGGCGTTTTCCATCACCGGACCGTGCGTTCGATAATGCCGCCGCCCAGGCAGCGCTCGCCCTGGTAAAACACGACCGATTGCCCCGGGGTCACAGCCCGCTGCGGTTGCGCGAAATCCACCCGGTAAACCGTATCGCGACCCTGTCCCTCGCAGTGCAGGATGCAGGGCTGGTCAGCCTGGCGGTAGCGAACCTTGGCGCTGCAGGCCAGGGGCAGCACAGGTTCACTGCCGGCGACCCACAGTATCTGGCGGCTGAACAGGCTGGACTTGAACAGGGCTGGATGGTCGTTGCCCTGGACCACGAGCAGGACATTGCGTTCCAGGTCCTTGTCGACCACATACCAGGGCGCCTCGTCATGCCCGGCCAGGCCGCCAATGCCCAGGCCCTGGCGCTGGCCGATGGTGTGATACATCAGGCCCTGGTGGCGCCCGAGTAGGGTGCCGTCGAGGCTGTGGATCTCGCCGGGCCGGGCCGGCAGGTACTGTTGCAGGAAGTCCTTGAAGCGGCGTTCGCCGATGAAACAGATGCCGGTGGAATCCTTCTTCTTCGCGGTGACAAGCCCGTGCTGCTGCGCCAGCCTGCGCACCACCGGCTTCTCCAGCTCACCCAGGGGAAACAGGGTCTGCTCCAGTTCACGGTGCCCGACCGCGTGGAGGAAATAGCTCTGGTCCTTGTTGGCGTCGCGCCCCTTGAGCAGGGTGCCCAGGCCATCCGACTCACCGCGACGGGCGTAGTGCCCGGTGGCGATGGCATCGGCGCCCAGCGCTCGCGCGTAGTCCAGGAATGCGCGGAACTTGATTTCCCGATTGCACAGGATATCCGGGTTGGGCGTGCGCCCCGCCCGGTACTCCTCGAGGAAATGCTCGAAGACATTGTCCCAGTATTCTGCGGCGAAATTGGCACCGTGCAGGGCAATGCCGAGGGAATCTGCCACGGCCTGTGCATCCGCATAGTCCTGCCTTGCGGTGCAATACTCGGTGCCATCATCCTCGTCCCAGTTCTTCATGAACAGCCCTTCCACTGCGTAACCCTGCTCCTTGAGCAGCAGTGCGCAGACGGAGGAATCGACTCCGCCGGACATGCCGACGATTACTTTGGTGGAGGCGTTCAGGCTCATGGGCTGTAAATCAGGTCCAGGGGATAACACAGTCCACGCCGATGCTGTGCGATGGAGGCAAGCACCAGCGGGCTGCGCATTCTAGCAGAGTTGGCGACGATTGCCTCGTAGTCCAGCCAATGGACAGCGTGGATATCGGGGTCAGGCGGGGTCGCGTACACCTGGCGCAGCGGCTTGCCCAGGAAGGTCGTGCGGTAGTAGGTGATTTCGTTGCCAGGGGCGGTGTACAGGGCGGTACCGAGGATGCCCAGCAACGCTATCTCCCAGCCTGTTTCTTCCAGCGTCTCCCGCAGGGCGGCGCCGGCCAGGGTTTCCGCAGGCTCCAGGTGGCCGGCGGGCTGGTTGAACACCAGGTCGCCGTTGAACTTGTCGCGCTCCTCCACCAGCAGGTAGCGGCCCCGTTCCTCGATAACGGTGGCGACGGTGACATGTGGCGCCCAGGTCTGCATTCAGCTACTCCTTCGTTTTACGGGTTTTCCCCTGCCGCTGGCCCGTTGGGGCACGCCGGCCTGCGGCGGTACCTCGAGGTGCCGGAACTCGCCGGGCTGAAGCTCTCCCAGTGACCAGTCGCCAATGCGGATTCGCACCAGGCGCAGGGTAGGGTATCCCACCGCCGCAGTCATGCGCCGCACCTGGCGGTTGCGGCCCTCGCAGATACTCAGCTCCAACCAGCTGTCCGGCACGGTCTTGCGTGCCCGCACCGGCGGCTCCCGCGGCCAGAGGTCGGGAGGTGTGATGCGCCGGGCCCGCGCCGGCAGGCTGACACCGTCCTTGAGTTGCACGCCTGCACTCAAATGATGCAGGCCCTCGTCGCTCACCTGGCCTTCCACCTGCACCCAGTAGGTCTTCCAGCGCCTGTGGCGCGGATTGGCTATCTGTTGCTGCAGCACGCCGTCATCGGTGAGCAGCAACAGCCCTTCCGAGTCGTAATCCAGCCGCCCCGCCGCCTTGAAACCGGGGGCCGCAAGATAGTCCGCAAGCGTGGCCCGGCCCTGCTCATCACTGAACTGGCTGAGTACCTGGTAGGGTTTGTTGAACAGGATAATCCTGGGCATGCACGCTATGAACCGTATGGATAAAAGGAGTACGGCGCCCAAAAAAAGCGTGGGCACCGCACGAGAATCGAGGGCAATCGTGCTACACTGTGCGCCGCTTTACCAGCGGTTAAGCGACCGCTCGTCACCGCAACTATTTCAAGAATCCTACAGCAGCAATGGAGTACATTATGGGCTACAAGCATATTCAGGTTCCCTCTGAAGGTGAGAAGATCACCGTCAATGAAGATTACAGCCTGAACGTCCCGAACAATCCAATCATCCCCTATATCGAGGGCGACGGGATCGGCGTCGACATCAGCCCGGTGATGATCGAGGTGGTCAACGCGGCCGTCAAAAAGGCCTACAAGGGCGCGAAGAAAATCTCTTGGATGGAGATTTATACGGGTGAGAAGGCCGCCGAACTGTACGACGGCGACTGGTTTCCGGAAGAAACCCTTGCCGCCATCAAGGAATACAGCGTGGGCATCAAGGGCCCGCTGACCACGCCGGTTGGCGGTGGTTTCCGCTCACTCAACGTCGCCCTGCGCCAGGAACTGGACCTTTATACCTGCCTGCGCCCCGTGCGCTGGTTCGAGGGCGTACCATCGCCGGTGAAAGATCCCGGGGCCTGCAATATGGTTATTTTCCGCGAGAACTCCGAGGACATTTACGCCGGCGTGGAATACCAGGCTGGTACGGCCGAGGCGAAAAAGGTGGTGGACTTCATCATCAAGGAAATGGGCGCCACCAAGATCCGCTTCCCCGACATGTGTGGCATCGGTATCAAGCCGGTATCGGAGGAGGGCACCAAGCGCCTGGTGCGCAAGGCCATCCAGTACACCATCGACCAGGACCTGCCCTCGGTCACCATCGTGCACAAGGGCAACATCATGAAGTTCACCGAGGGCGCGTTCCGCGACTGGGCCTATGAACTGGCCCGGGAGGAGTTCGGC
>CAYTDW010000461.1:0-3326 GCA_964436585.1 uncultured Halioglobus sp.
TCAGCGGGGCGCCCAAGATCCGCGCCATGGAAATCATCGACGAACTGGAACCGGTCAAGCGCGGCATCTATGGCGGTGCCGTGGGGTATATTTCCTGGGCCGGCGATATGGATACGGCAATCGCCATCCGCACGGCGGTGATCAAGGATGGCCGGCTCTATGTCCAGGCCGGCGGCGGCGTGGTGGCGGACTCGGTACCGCGGCTGGAGTGGAAGGAAACCCAGAACAAGGCGCGGGCGGTATTCCGGGCGGCCTCGATGGCGCTCGGCAGGGAGGGCTGACCGGCCCCGTCGGGCGTTACCGTTGCTTGCGCATCAGGGTTGCCGCCCTCCCCGGGCGGCCGCGCCCGGCCCCGGCAGCTGCGCCGCCAGGAAGGCATCGATCTGGCGCCAACCGGCGGCGCGCGGATCGGTGTCAATGGAGTTGTGTCCGGCCCCCGATTGGCTCCAGTGCAACAATTGTCCCGGGTGTGCCGCCTTCAGGGGCAGTGCGAGTTGTTCCGGCACGATGTTGTCGTCACTGGCGGTAACGATCACCATGGGTCCGTCGAAGCCCTTGAGCAGCGTGAGGGTGTCAAACCGATCGCGCAGCAGCAGCGACACCGGCAGGAATGGCATGTGGTGCTGCGCCACGGCGCCCAGCGAGGCAAACGGTGTCACCAGCAGCAGGCCGGCGACAGTCTCCGTGCGCGCGGCAGCCACATGGGCGGCGACGCCGCTGCCCAGCGACTCACCGAGCAGCAGCACTGGCCCGGGCCGCTGCGCCTGCAGCAGGTCCATGGCCTGCAGGGCCGCATTGCGCAGGGCCTGCTCTGACGGCTTTCCGGGGCGCGGCCCGTAGCCCGGGTATTCCAGCACCCACACTTCCCATGGCCCGGACTCATGCAGACCCCGGAACAGCTGTATCCAGTAGCCCCGGTCGAGGGCCTGGCCGGCATTGCCGTGCATGACCAGCACCCGGCGGCTTGCGCCCGGCGCGCCCTGATGCCACCCCAGCCAGTTGCCGTCAGTGTCGAGCCAGGCACTGCCGCCCATGTGGTTCACGCCAGCCAGCGCGGCGTCGAGGCCCTGCGACTGCGGATAATAAATGAAAGAGCGCTGCATCAGGGCATAGACCACCACCACCGCCAGATAGCCGAGAACTGCAATGCCGGCAAGTTCGAATGCTCTCATCGAGGCTCGCGGTCGATTAGCTTGCCTGTGCGCCGGCATCGGTCCAGTCGAACAGTATGCCCATAACCTGTTCCCGCTGCTGCTCCGCCATCGCATAGGCGGTGGCACAGTGATCGGGTGTGAAGCGATGGGTGATCAGGTCTGACAGGTCGAAACGCCCATCCTGCACGCAGCTGAAAAACAGCCGGTCAATGCGCCGTTGCGTCCAGCCGTCCCGGTCATGACTGTCGTGGGTAGCCTGGACGGTGAGGCCCTTGGTCATGACATCGGATGTGAGGCACTGCCTGCCGGGAAATCCGGTATCACCCAGCAGCACGACTTTGCCGTACATGGCTGCTGCTGCGAGGGCACTGCGAAAAACCGCCGGATTTCCCGTCGTGTCTATAAGCAGGGACGGCCCCCGGCCGTCATCAATCGACTGCAGCCGTTCGAGGTGATCGGCCACGTCGCCGCAGATGACTGCCGTGGCGCCGCCGCTGGTGGCGAAGGCAAGGCGAAATTCGGAGAGATCGACTGCGACGATCGATTCCACTCCCGCGGCGCGGGCCCAGCGTATGGCCATTTGCCCGACCGGGCCCGCGCCGATCACCACCGCATGCCCGCCCAGTTGGAAGCCGCCCGCCCAGGCCGCGCGGAAAGCGGTTTTCGCCAGGCCGCACCAGCAGGCCGATGGCAGCTCGATCCCGACAGGAACGGGAGAACAGCGCTCTGCCGGAAGCACCTGGTGGGAACCGTGGGCCTGGCGCATGAATATCCGGTCTCCCACGGCGAATTCGCTGACCTCGGCACCAAGTTGTTCGACTTCCCCGACTGCCTGCACGCCGGTCTTGAGCTGGGGAAACGCAAACATGCGCGCAAAATGACTATCGGGAGCGTATTTCTGGTGGAGGATGATCGTCTCCGTGCCAATGCTCATCAGGCTGTAGAGCGTGCGAACCTGCACGTCGCGGGGGCCCAGGCCCGGTAAGGTAAATTCTTCCAGTGCCACCCGGCCTTTTTCGGGAAACACAATCCTGCTGGGCATTTTCAGTCCCCTTTGTGTGCTCTGACGGCTGCGTTATTTGACAAGGAAGCAGCGGGTAATATATACACAAACCTCTTTTACGGCCACGGCCCCGAAACAGCATCGGCGTCGCCATAGGACAGATAAATATAAATACACACCGCCAGGTTGCCCTGATCACCGGCGCAGGTTCCGGTATCGGTAAAGCCTGCGCCCTGCGTTTCGCGCGCGCTGGCGCGCGCACCGCGATCACCGATATCAATCCACTGGCATTGCAGGCGGTGGCGGACCAGGTCACCGCTGCGAGCGGTGAGGTGCTTGCAATCCCCGCGGATGTAGCCCAGGCAAGCGCTTGTGAGCAGGTGGCGCAGCAGGCGCTGTCCACCTGGGGCCGAATCGATATGCTGGTGGCCAATGCTGGCGTGCAGATCGGTGGGAGCCTGCTGGAGGCAGCTGAAGAGGACTGGGAGCGGATACTGGCGGTCAACCTCAGGGGAGTGGCGTATTGCTGCAAGGCGGTGATCCCGGCGATGCTGCAGCAGGGCTCTGGCTCCATCGTGGTGGTGTCTTCGGTCAACGCCCTGGTGGGCAGCCCCGGGATGGCGATATACGACATCAGCAAGGCCGGAGTGCTGGCCCTGATGCGCAGCCTGGCCACCGAATTTGGCCTGCGGGGCATTCGGGTCAACGCCGTGTGCCCGGGAAATACCCTGACTGATTTCCATGTCGAGAAAATGGCTCGCAAGGGTATTTCCATCGAACAAATACGCGCAATGACCAGCGGCTACGGGTTGTTGGGCCGCATCGCGGAACCCGACGAGATCGCCAATGCGATCCATTTTCTTGCCAGCGAACAGGCCTCGTTCATTACGGGCCACGCCCTGGTTGTCGATGGCGGTTTTTCGGTCACCGGCCGGGCCTGAGGCAAAGGCTGACGCCATAGGGCGCGGGAAACGAGAATATATGGCTGAAAAGATTCGCCTGGGGATCCTTGGCACCGGCAACATGGCCCACGAGTTTGCCAGGGGCGTGCGTCATGCCGGAAATATCGAACTGGTGGCCGTCGCCTCGCGCAACCTTGAGGCGTCCGGGCGCTTTGCGCGCGAGTTTGATGTGCCGCAGCATTTTGCGGATTACATGGCCCTGGCCTC
>CAYTDW010000462.1:0-3319 GCA_964436585.1 uncultured Halioglobus sp.
CAGCAGGCCCACGTCAGCCTGGCGGCCGTGCTGGTGGTGACGCTGGCGACCGCGCTTGCCTCCGTGGTCGGTGACCTGACGGTGAGTATGGTCAAGCGCGAGGCAGGAGTGAAAGACAGCGGCAGCCTGTTGCCGGGCCACGGCGGCGTGCTCGACCGCCTCGACAGCATCTGTGGGGCGGCCCCGGTGCTCGCCCTCGGCCTGCTGCTGGCGGGGTGGTAGGCCGTGGCAGGGCGACGCTTGGTCAGTGTGCTCGGGTCTACCGGTTCGATAGGAATCAGTACCCTCGACGTGATTGCACGCCACCCGGAACGCTTCGCCGTATATGCCCTGGCCGCCAACACCTCGGTAGCCGCGATGCGGGCCCAGTGCATGGCCTGCAGCCCCCGCTACGCCGTGATGATGGACGAGAACGCTGCGCAGGCCCTGCGCGAGCTGCTGCCCGCCGGATGCGGCACCGAGGTCCTGCAGGGCGAGACCGGTCTGGCGCATATCGTCACGGCAGCGGAGGTGGACACGGTGATGGCTGCCATCGTCGGTGCGGCGGGCCTGCCCTCGGCCCTGGCGGCAGCCCGGGCAGGCAAGACAGTGCTGCTGGCCAACAAGGAGTCCCTGGTGATGGGGGGCCACCTGCTGATGGAGGCGGTGCGACAATCCGGTGCGCGCCTGCTGCCGATAGATAGCGAGCACAATGCGATTTTCCAGTGTATGCCGGTAGATGCGGGGAGCGCCGCGCCCTCGCTGGCGGGCGTCAGCAAGGTGCTCCTCACCGCTTCCGGCGGGCCTTTTCGCCAGTGGAGCCTCGCCCGGATGCACGAAGCGACAGTGGAGCAGGCCTGCGCCCACCCCAATTGGTCGATGGGTCGCAAGATATCGGTGGACTCGGCCAGCCTGATGAACAAGGGCCTCGAGCTGATCGAGGCCAGCTGGATCTTTGACCTGGCGCCCGAGTTGATCGAGGTCGTGGTTCATCCGCAGAGTATCATTCACTCCATGGTGCAGTACCGGGACGGCTCGGTACTCGCCCAGATGGGCAACCCCGACATGCGCACCCCCATCGCCTATGGCCTGGGCTGGCCGGAGCGCCTTGTATCCGGCGTGGCGCCGCTCGATCTCATCGCCACCGCGCGGCTGGATTTCGAGGCCCCGGACGAGGGCCGGTTTCCCTGCCTGCGCCTGGCGCGGGAGGCGGTAGTGGCCGGGGGTACCGCCATGGCGGTCTGCAACGCCGCCAACGAGGTGGCGGTAGCGGCATTCCTGGGCGGGACTATTCGTTTCACCGCCATTCCTGCGGTCATAGAACAGACCCTGGAGCGGATGCCGGTACTTGAACCGACCTCCCTGGCCGTGGTCGAATCAGCGGACGCCCAGGCGCGGCACATCGCCGCGGAACAGCTTGCAAGGCTGGTGCGAGGTGACAGGAAAATGGGGTTGGCCTGATGGATATGCTTTACACGATCGGGATCACACTGGTGACTCTCGCCATATTGATCGCCGTACATGAGTTTGGCCATTTCTGGGTGGCCCGGCGTTGCGGAGTGCGGGTGCTGCAATTCTCCATCGGCTTCGGCCCGGCGCTATTGCGCTGGCGCGACAGTCTGGGCACCCAATACAGCATCGCTGCAATACCCCTTGGCGGTTTCGTCAAGATGCTGGACGAGCGGGAAGGGGAAGTGCCTGCAGCCGACCTGGGGGCGGCGTTCAATCGCAAACCGGTGCTGCAAAGAATCGCAGTGGTCAGCGCCGGTCCCCTCGCTAACTTTATTCTCGCCGTTGCAGTGTACTGGGGTTTGTTCATGGCTGGCGAGAGCGGCTACGCGCCGGTGATCGGTGAGGTCGAGGCGGGCTCGCCGGCGGATCTGGCCGGGCTCGAGGCGGGCCAGGAAATCACCGCGGTCGACGGCGTCGAGACCCCTACCTGGCAGGCCCTCAGCTTCAGGCTGCTCGACCGTATCGGCGATACCGGCAGCATAGCGCTGGCGGCGAAATACCCCGGTTCCGACGTGGTCTACGAGTCCCAGGCCCAGGTCGAGCGCTGGCTGGCAGGCGAAGAGCAGCCGGACCTTTTTGGCGGACTCGGGATCACCCTGTATACACCGGAAGTGCCACCGGTAGTGGGGCAGGTGGTTGCGGGTGGCGCGGCGGAGCTGGCCGGAATGCAGCCTGGTGACAGGGTGATCACGGCCGATGGCGTGCCGATGTCGCTGTGGATGGACTGGGTGGACTATGTTCGCGCCCGCCCCGGTACGCCCATCGAGGTGGAGTACTTGCGCGGGGATGAGCTGCGCCGGGTGAGCCTCGTACCCGAGGCCGCTGTGGATGACAGCGGCGAACGCTTCGGCCGGGTGGGCCTGGGGGTGGAGCTGCCTGAAATGCCGAAGGAACTGTTGCGCACGTTTGACCGCGGCCCGGTGGAGGCCCTGGGCGCCGCCGTTCAGCGCACCGGTGAGCTGGCGGTTTTCACTCTTAACTCCATCAAAAAGATGATTATTGGCCTCATATCACCGAAAAACTTGAGCGGGCCGATCACGATTGCTAAAGTTGCCAGCGCCTCCGCCAAGTCCGGGCTGGAGGCGTATCTCAGTTTCCTGGCCCTGCTCAGCGTCAGTCTCGGGGTGTTGAACCTGCTGCCGATACCGGTATTGGATGGCGGGCACCTGTTGTTTTACTTTGCCGAGCTATTGGCGGGGAGACCGGTACCTGAGAAGATACAGGCTCTCGGCTACCAGCTGGGTTTGTTCCTGGTACTGGGTATAATGTTCCTGGCCCTGTATAACGATTTTTCACGCCTGTAGATAATTCCTGCCAGCAGGCACGACCCGTCGATCGAGAGAATTTTGATAACACGCATTGGTATATTTCTCGCCCTGGCCCTGGTGCTGATGGCGCCGCTGGCCTCCGCGGAGACATTTATTATTGCCGATATCCGGGTCGAGGGACTGCAGCGGGTGTCTGCCGGTACCGTGTTTGCCGCACTCCCGGTGGCGGTGGGTGATGTGGTGGATGACAAAATCATCCGGGAAGCGTCCCGCAGCCTGTTCGCGACGGGCAATTTCGACGACATCCGTATCGGCCGCGAAGGCAACGTGCTGGTGGTGGTCGTGGTAGAGCGCCCCAGTATCAGCGAGATAAATATAGAGGGGAACAAGGCGATCGAGACAGAGGCGCTGCTGGATGGCCTCAAGGGCGCGGGTCTGGCGGTTGGCCAGGTTTTCCAGCGCTCTACCCTGGAGGGCATGCAGCTGGAATTGCAGCGCCAGTATGTGCAGCAGGGCCGTTACGACGCCAATATCGAGACCGAGGTCATTCCCGAGCCCCG
>CAYTDW010000463.1:0-3307 GCA_964436585.1 uncultured Halioglobus sp.
GGCTGGCCCACCCCGTTCACCGCCATCCAGATCCTCTGGATCAACATCATCATGGACGGCCCGCCGGCGATGAGCCTGGGGGTCGAGCCCTCGCGGGAGGGAGTGATGGACGAGCCGCCGCGGCGGCACGATACCCGCATCCTCACCCTGCCGCGGTTCCTCCGCCTGTTCGGCTACGGCCTGACCATGGCGGTGGGCACGCTGGGGATGTTTCATTACGCCCAGCCGCAGGGCGAGACCTACGCCCTGACGCTGGCGTTTACCACGTTTGTCCTGTTCCAGTTCTTCAATATGTTCAATGCCCGGGCTGAATTTGGCTCGGCCTGGAATCGCAATCTGTTCCACAACCGCTGGCTGTGGCTGTCCCTGGGGGCGGTGGTGGCACTGCAGGTGCTGGTGGTGAACTGGGGCCCTGCCCAGGCGGTTTTCCGCACCACCGACCTGACCCGCCACGACTGGGGCCTGGCGGTGCTGGTGGCCAGCAGCGTGCTGCTGCTCGATGAGTGCCGCAAGCTGGGCCAGCGGCTGCTGGCGAGTGTTTCAAAGTGAGGGGCCAGAGCGCCCCTCACTCTCACACCGCCCGCAACACCCCGACACAGCCCTCCAGCCCGGTCCACGCATAGGTCATTCTCGGCCCCGGTCTGAATCCCGCCTCCGCCAGCAGGTCGTGTAACGCGGATTCCGGGCGCATGTAGCGGCCGCGATCCAGGGCGCGCAGGAGGGAGGCCAGCGGTCGCCGCAGGGCCGAGCGCGGCGTGACCGCGTCAAAGACCAGCGCGACGCCACCCGGCCGCAGCACCCGCCGCATTTCCGCCAACGCCATCGGTGCCTGCCGCTCATCAAGATGATGCAACAGGCCAAAGCAGAAGACCCCGTCGAAACTATGATCCGGGAACGGCAGCAGGTCGGCGCTGGCACGCACGGGCAGCCAGCCGTTGATCAGCCGCGGCGCGGCCGGGGCCAGGTCCACCCCTACCAGCTGCCCCGCCGGCAACGGCGACCGCGTACCACCCAGCGGTCGCGAGCCGCAACCCACATTGAGCCAGCGGCCCCCGCCCGTTACCCCCAGGTGTGTTTGCACAAGCTCCAGCTGAAATTCGCGGTAGCCGGGCGCCAACAGCCACTGCACCGCGCTCCAGCCGGCGACAACCGCGCGCGATGTCACGCGCCGCCGGCCCCTCCCTCCGGCGCGGGCGCCGGATGCGCGTCATCGGTGCTCACCTCCACCACATACAGCGGTCGCCCGCGCACCTCCTCCAGGGTGCGCCAGGCATACTCCCCCAGCAGGCCCAGGAAAATCATCTGGCCACCACCCAGCAGCAACAGCACTACCATCAGCGAGGACCAGCCTGCCGGCGGCGAGCCCCGCAGCGCATTCCACACGACGTAAAGGGCGAGGGCCAGGCCACTGACCGCCACTGCCAGCCCCGCCCGGGTCATGGCCCGCACCAGGGTGTGGTTGAAGCCGGTCAGGGAATCCAGCACCAGCTTGAATTTCCGGCGCAGGGTCCAGCCGCTGCTGCCGGCGCTGCGGGCCGCCCTGGTATATGCCACGCTGGCCTGGCTGAACCCGGCGAGGCGGATGCGGGCAAACAGGCTCGAGTTGCGTTCTTCCCGGGCGACCAGGAGGGCGACGACAACGCGATCGAGCAGCACCATATCGCCGCCTTCCAACGGTTGCCCGTCGAGTCCCTCGCCCCCCCTCAGCAGCGCGTAATACAGGGTGCGGAGGCTGGCGCTGCGCCGCTGGGGCAGCCCCCACACCACCATCGACCCGGCCCGCCAGCGGGCGAGCATTTGCGCGACCAGTTCCGGCGGGTCCTGCAGGTCCGCGGCCAGCAGCACCACCGCCCGGCCCCGGGCACAGCGCAGGCCACAGGCCAGGGCGGCGTGGGAGCCGACGTTGCGGGCCAGGCGCACGCCCCGGATGCGGCGGTCGGCAACGCCCCAGTCCCGCACCAGGTCAAAGCTGCCGTCGCCGGAATGATCATCGACGATGAGCCACTCCCAGCTCACGCCCAGGGTATCGAGACTTGCGAGCAGCCGCGCCCGCAGGGCCGGCAGGTTGCCCGCTTCATTGAGCACGGGGGTGACCACGCTGAGCGTTGGGGACGGGCCGCCAGCCGTCGCGCCGTATCCCGGGGAGACTTCGCTCACGGCAGTCGCTCCCGGTTGTGGCCGCACCGTGCCTCGAGCATGCGGCCACCCAGTTCAAGCAGGTTCGCGGCGACGCGATCCTGCTCGGCCGCGGTCATGGTGCCGTAGAGCGGCAACTGGATGCAGCGGTCCTGGGCCTGTTCGCCGTGGGCGAGCCGGCGGCAGCTGTAGGCGGCGCAGCCGCAGCCGGGCACACCCCCGCAGGACCAGCTGCCGGGCGGGTAGGCGCGCTCCCGGTGGGCGTTCATGATGCCCCGGTGGGTGGCGATGCCCCGTTCCCGCAGGGCCTGCATCAGCGCGCCCTGGTCGATGGCCGGGTCCAGCCGGACGGCATAGCTCTGCCAGTTGCTGCGCGCCCAGGACGGTTCGAACGGCAGGGTGAGCCAGGGCAGGTGGCCAAGCAGGTCCCGGTAGCGCGCCGCCAGCGCCCGGCGGCGCCGGATCATGTCCTCCAGGCGCCCCAGCTGTACCCGCCCCAGCGCGGCCTGCAGGTCGGTCATCCGGTAGTTGTAACCGAACTCGACATAGGATTCGTGCACCACCCGCGCGGCGCCATGCCGCTCGTGGGCCAGGGCGTCCATGCCGTGGTGGCGCAGCAGGCGCGCCCGGGCGTCCCAGTCGGCGCGGGCCGTGGTGATCATGCCGCCGTCCCCGGTAGTCAACACCTTGCGCGGGTGAAAGGAAAAGCAGGCGATGTCGCCGTGGGGGAGGCCGATACGCTGCCACTGGTCCCCGCTGCGCAGCTCGCTGCCGATGGCGCAGGCCGCGTCTTCCACCACCACCAGCCCGCGCTCGCGCGCCAGCCCGAGGACAGGCGCCAGGGCGCAGGGCATGCCCATCTGGTGCACCACGAGCAGGGCCCGGGTGCGCGGCGTCACCAGGCCCGCGACTGCGGCAGGATCGAGGTTGAAGGTAGCGGGGTCGATATCGGCAAACACCGGCAACGCGCCGCAGTAGCGGATGGCGTTGGCGGTGGCGATAAAGGAGTGGCTGGCGGTGATCACCTCGTCGCCGGGCCCGACCCCGGCGACCAGCAAGGCCAGGTGCAGGGCGGTAGTGCCGCTCGACACCGCGCAGGCAAAGGGCGCGCCCACCGCCTGCGCAAAGGCCTGCTCGAAGGCCGCCACCTCGGGGCCCATGGTCAGCCAAC
>CAYTDW010000464.1:0-3306 GCA_964436585.1 uncultured Halioglobus sp.
GGCGCAGGCGGACATCGTCCTGAGCGGCCACGCCATCGAGGTGCGCCTGTACACCGAGGACCCGGCCCAGGATTTCCTGCCCACCTGTGGCCCGGTAGACCTGTGGTCACCCCCCGCGGGCGCCGGCATACGGGTGGACAGCGGCATTGTCAGCGGCCAGCAGCTCTCGCCCTTTTACGATCCCATGGTCGCCAAGATCATCGCCAGCGGGCCCAGCCGGGACATCGCCCGCCTGCGCCTGATCGAGGCGCTGCAGGCGACGGTGCTGTTCGGGCCCTGCCACAACCGGGATTTCCTGGTGGCCTGCCTGCAGCGGGAGACCTTCGCCGCCGGCCTCGCCACCACCGCCTTTATCGCCGAGGAGTTCGGCGAGGGCGGCATCGCCGCCGCCGTCCCCCGCTTCGCCGACAGCGCGGCGGCGGCGGTCATCGAACTGGCGCTGGAGCACCAGGCGCTGTACCAGAGCAGCGTACTGGTCGCCCCAGAACTGCGGGACTGGTCCAGCGCCGGCGCGCTGTTGGCGCGCAAGCAATACCAGCACGGCGACACGGTGCACGACCTGGCCGTGATGAGCCTCGGCCGCGGGGTCTACCAGGTATTTGACGCCAGCCAATCCTGCGTGGTCGAGCTGCTGTCCATGCAGGCGAGCACGGCTCACCTGGGCATCGATAAACTGCAGCAGGTGGCGCGCTTCCACGCGCCCCATCCCGGCAAGCTGTATGTCGCCATCGAAGGCCGCGCCGCCGAGTACCGTGACCTGATCCGGCTGGACGGCGCCCTGGAACGCAGCGCCGGCGGCGGCAGGATCACCGCGCCGATGCACGGCCTGTTGCTGGAGGTGCGGGTGGCGCCCGGGGATGTGGTCGAGGCGGGCCAGACCCTGGCCGTGCTGGAGGCGATGAAAATGCACTACGAAATCGTGGCTGACGCGGCCGGCACCGTGCGGGAAGTCATGGCCGAGGCCGGCAACCAGGTGGCCGTGGACGCGGTGCTGATTGAGATCGACGTGGCCGGGGAAGGGTGAACGCTGTTCGCGCCATGGGGCAAGAGTGGGTGGCCTCTTCGCCAGGTTCTTATCTTTCCAGAAGGTATGAAGTATGAAAAACGTGCTGCGGGAAAACCCGGTTATCGCTTTAAGTATTGCGCTCCCTATTCTCATTGTCGCACTTTTTGCTGCAGCGACCCTGCTACCGAAACTTCTGGTTGGTCCGCCGGCGTACAGCCTGTTGCTGGTTGATGACACTGCCAATGCGTCGATAAGCAGTCCGGTCAACATTGATTTGTCCGTGGTCAATGACCGGGTGAGGGTCAGAATCTCCAAACGGAAGGAGGATGAGGTAGAACATTTTCCACGCATTTATATGTTTGACCACGTAACCGCGTCAGTACGGGATATTCCGATTCCACTCAGCGAAGACATCGATCAGTTGCAGGATGGCACCGAAATCGTCGTGCCTGCATTGACGAACCTGAAGATCAGCACCGCCTTCCGCGCACCGGATGGCTATGAGTTCCGTGGTTACGCCAATGGTGGCGCTGGTTTGATGACCGAGCTTTTCGGCAGCAACCGGAACCGCAACGGCGTAACCATTGCCAAAGACGGTGCGATCGTGCCCATACGCTTACCCGTAGAGAATGACTGGTACAGCGATGTCCGTTTTCTCGGTTGGGTCGTGGAGTAGGTCTGGCGGTATGGCGACCCGGGATGAAGCGTTGGAACAGATTCTGGCTATTGCCCGTGCGCACGGACTGACGGCTGCGGACATACAACTCGCCTTCGACGAGGCAGACTCTGGGCGAGATCAGCGTTCGACGCGCCTGCCGGGACGAATCCTGGGGCTGCTGGGCGGTACCTTTCTGTTTGCCGGGCTGGGCGTGTTTATCGCACTGAACTGGGATCTGATGAATTCGGCCGCACGCATAATCATCACGCTCGGGCCCGGAGTCGCGATGTTTGTGCTTGGGCTTACGGTCTCGGCTGATGAGCGGTACAACAAAGCCAAAACACCGCTGTACCTTCTTGCCGCCTTGCTGCAGCCCATCGGCATATTGGTAGCGATCAACGAGTTTTCGTCTGGCGGAGACTGGCGCTATGCGGTATTGCTGACAGCTGGCGCCATGGCCACGCAACAGGCCGCTGTATTCTGGCAAAGGCGAGATACAGTCCTGTTGTTCACGACGATAGCCTTTGCGAGCTGGTTTTTCGTGATTGGGCTTGACTTGCTGGGTGCTGATGAGGATTTTGTTGCCTTCATCCTGGGTGCATCCATAGTCGGATTATGTGTCGGGCTGGACCGTACGGCCCATCGAGCCCTGACGCCGTTCTGGTATTGCATCGGCGCTATCGCATTTTTCGGCGGCCTGTTTTCGCTGATTGAGGATTCGCTTATCGAGCTACTGTTTATAGTCGCTACCTGTGGCGGCGTATTTCTCAGTACTTATATTCGCAGCAGGACGCTGCTTTTTATCAGCACGCTGGCGATGCTTGCATACATCAGCTATTTCACGAGCCAGCATTTCATCGATTCACTCGGCTGGCCACTTGTGCTGATGCTGCTGGGGTTGATATTGATAGGGCTCAGCACGGTAGCGATACGAATCGACAGGCGCTACATCGCCGGTAACCAGGTGGCCGGGGAAGCGTGAGGGCAGCAATATGACAGGCAACGATCGCTATCCCCACTTGTTCGCCCCCCTCGACCTGGGATTCACCAGCCTCAAGTGATACAGGACACCCACCCCATATCCAATCAAAAGCGTCCGATACCTTGGCTGCCAGGCGTCCTGACCGATAGCATAAGCACATGGTTGAAACCATTTATGGGGGTTAGTAATGACCATCCGTCGCCAATCCCAGATAGCGCTCGACCAGACGCCCTATTATCACTGCATCGCACGCTGTGTCCGTCGCGCTTTCCTTTGCGGTGAGGACCAATACACAGGGCAGGATTTCAACCACCGTCGTGTCTGCCTGGTGGACCAGCTGAAGCGACAGGCGGCAGCATTTGGTATCGGTATTTGCGCCTACGCTATCATGAGCAATCACTATCACCTGGTCCTTCGGGTGGACCGAGACGCGGTAGGCCGGTGGAGCAACGAGGAGGTTATCGAGCGTTGGACCCGGCTGTTTCGCGGCCCACTCCTGGTACAGCGGCAACTCGCGGGCGAGACCTTGACCCCAGCGGAATGCGCTACGGTCAAGGATATCGCTGCCGTCTGGCGCGCGCGGCTGTACGATGTGAGCTGGTTCATGCGCTGCCTGAACGAGACAATCGCGCGGCGCGCAAATGTGGAGGACGCGTGCAC
>CAYTDW010000465.1:0-3303 GCA_964436585.1 uncultured Halioglobus sp.
ATATGGCTTCCCCCAAAGCAGCGCAAGCAGATTCCACCGTTGTTCGCATGGGCACAAAACTGGGTAAAGCCTTCGACAAGGCCGAAGCCCGCATCCGCGAGCTCGCCTACCAGCTGTTCCTGGGGCGAGACCCGGATGAGGGCGATGCGGTGGCGGACTGGCTCGATGCCCAGATGCGAGTGCTGACCCCGATCGACCTCGAGGTAAAGGAGCAGAAGAAAAATGTGGTGGTCGAGGCGATCCTGGCAGGCTTCAGCCCCGAAGAGATCGAGGTGGAGGTGAGTGACGCCGGCCTGAAAGTTTTTGGTTCGCACACACAGTCCAGCACCGATAAAAAGAAGGGAAAGACCAGCTCCTCATCGGAAACCGTGTATTTCTTCCAGGCCGTACCCCTGCCCTGTGAAGTGGATGTGGCCGCAAGCGAGGCCACGCTGCTGAAAAATGGCAAGCTGAAAATCACCCTGCCAAAAAAATAGCGCAGGCGCCGGACTGTCGTCGGCCGTCTTCGCTAACACCCCCCGAGGGTCTACACTGGGTGTCGGAGTGACATGCCTTTGGAGTCCCACATGTACCCTGCGAGCGACAGACACATCAGCCAGGTGGCTTTCACCGCCCTGAATGCGCCCGCCCTGCGGGAGTGGTATGCGAACGTCTTCGGCCTGGTGAAGGCGGGCAAGATGCTGTTCTTTCCGCCGGCCACCTCGCGAGTGCAGGGCATACCCGGCGCCTGGGAGAAGTGCAGCTGGCTGGTGGACCAGCAGGACTATTTCCAGCTGGAGTTCTTCCAGTTCTGGGCGCCCCGGGGCCAGCTCAAGTCCCCCGGCTGGAGACCCTGCGACATCGGCTACAACATGGTGGGTATCGCGGTCAGGGATTTCGACCAGGTGCTGCGCAATGTCGGCGCATTTTCCGGCCTGCCCCCGCCCAGGGTGGTTGGAGAGGCGGGGCACCGACGGGCCTGCGTCACCGACCCCGAGGGCAACTGGGTTGAGATCCTTGAGTGCGACCCGGTGACGCTGATAGCAGGCGCCAGCGCCAATATCGTGCGGCCCGAGGTGCCCGCGGTGGTGCGCAGCGTGCGGGTGTCGGTACCGAGCTTGGCGGATGCACGGCAGGCCTTTGTCGAGGCGATGGGCCTGCAGGTCGTGGAAGACTTCCAGCTGCACACCCCGGCCGATGAAAAATTGTGGGGTCTGCCCCGGGCAAAATGCAGCGCCCTGGTGTTGCGCGGGGCCAACTTCCTGGTGGAACTGGTGCAGTACGAATCGCCCGAACCCGCCCCATGGCCGCCGGGCTACTCGCTGGCCGACCACGGCATCATGAATATCGCCCTGGGCTACCGGGATTCCGCGGACTATGGCCGCGCCTTTGCGCAGGCCACCCGCCAGGGTATGCGGCCCAACGGCGAGGTGCTCGATGCCGGGGTCTTCCAGGTGATGTACGTGAACGACAGGCACGGTTTCAGCGTGGAGATGCTGCATGCCCGCAGGGCCCTGTGGTCCCTGACCGGATTTGCGCCCGCCGAAGGTTACGTGGTGAACGAAATCGAGATCAACGCCCCCGCCGGGGAAGTCTGGCGGCAGCTGACCGACCATGCCGGACTGGGCAACTGGAGTATTTTCAGCGGCAGGGTACTGCGCCCGGGGCAGCCTGATCCCAATGGCCGCGGTTGCATCCGCGAGCTCACCGCCCCGGGGCTGCGCATCACCGAGGAAGTGACCCGCTGGGAGGACGGCAGCCACTACAGCTACCAGTTGCGCACGGGTGCGCCATTTCGCCAACACCAGGGCGACGTGTTTGTCGCCACGGCAGGTGGCGGCGCCCGGGTGCGCTGGGCCATCCGCTTCGACTCATGGATCCCTTTCAGCAACAGGATTATCTCCTGGCTGCTCGGCATAGTCTTCCGGCAGGGGCTGCGCAAGCTCAAGCGCCGGATGGAAACCTACCAGCCTTCCTCCCGCTTTTGACCGGGTCAGTTGCAACCGGGCCCGGTCCGGCGCAGGCTCAGCTCACCAGTTCAAAGCAGGGCTTATAGGTGCCGGGATCGAGTTTCATCCGGCCCTGGGCAACGAACGCGGCCAGCAGCTCGCCCAGGCTGGCCACCAGGTCGGGCTCGCCGCTCAGCTGGTAGGGGCCGTGCTCCTCCACGGCGCGCACGCCGAATTCCTTGATATTGCCTGCAACAATACCCGAGAACGCGCGGCGCAGCTCCGCCGCCAATTCGTGCACCGGCTGCTGTCGGTGCAGCTGTAACGCGGCCATGTTCTCGTGGGTGGGGTGGAAAGGCTGTTGCAAGTCATCCGGAATGGCCAGGCCCCAGTTGTAACTGAAGGATTCCTGCTGCGCCATGCGGTACTCGCGCACCTTCTTGATGCGCTTCTTCAGGCTTTTTGCCACGGCGGCCGGGTTGCCGCAGATGATCTCGTAGTGCCTGGCCACGTCATCCCCCAGGGTGCCGCGCAGGAAGGCATCGATCTGTTGGAAATAGCCGGCGCTGGACTCCGGTGCGGCCAGCACCACGGGCAGCGGCAACTCGCTGTTGGCGGGATGCATTTTTACCCCCAGCAGGTAGAACAATTCTTCCGCGGTACCCACGCCACCGGGGAAAACCACCACGCCGTGGGCCAGCCGCACGAAGGCCTCCAGCCGTTTCTCGATGTCGGGCAGGATGACCAGTTCGTTCACCAGGGGGTTGGGCGACTCCGCCGCAATGATCCCCGGCTCGGATATGCCGACGAAGCGGCTGGCCTTGTTCAGCTGTTTCGCATGGCCAATGGTGGCGCCTTTCATGGGGCCCTTCATGGCACCTGCGCCGCAGCCGGTGGCGATGTCGAAACCGCGCAGGCCCAGCTGGTAACCCACTTCCTTGGAGAAGTCATACTCCAGCCGCGAGATGGAGTGTCCGCCCCAGCACACCACCAGGCGCGGCGGCAGGTCGCTGTTGACCACCCCGGCGTTGCGCAGGATGCGAAATACCGTATCGGTGATTCCCGCGCCGCTGTCGAGGTCGAAGTGCTGCTGCTTCACCAGCTTGTGGTAGGTATAAACAATATCCCGCAGGGCCGAGAACAAGTGGCTGCGAATCCCCTCGATCATTTTGCCATCGACAAAAGCCCGGCCTGGGCAGTTGTGCAGCTGTAGCTTGAGACCGCGTGATTCGGCCACGACTGTCACTTCGAAGTCTTCGTAGAGGGTGCAGAGCTCGCGGGCGTTGTCCACGTCGGAGCCGGTATTCAACACCGCCAGCGCACAGAGCCGGAACAACTGGTGCACTTCCTGTCCGGCCGAGGCCAGGCTCGCCGC
>CAYTDW010000466.1:0-3302 GCA_964436585.1 uncultured Halioglobus sp.
TCCTTACGGGCTGGATAGGTTTAGCGAAGAAGGGCAAGTCATTCCCCATGACCTACATGTATTTCTGGGCCTGTCGCAGGATGATCTCCGTGTGCGCAGGGTGTCGTAAAGGCTGAACGTTCGAGATCGCTCTTCTTCTGGACTGGATTGAGCTGGATGCAGACAGGAAGTCGAGGGGAGTAAACGTCTTGAATTGAGCCAATGTAGATGACTTCGGTCGGTTCAACAATTTTTCATTGGGCGGCATCTCTTGCGGTCCCCAGGCTCGCCGAGTCATCTCGGCGAGCTGGGCCGAGCTCTTTCGGGGAACGATTTCACCGAGTGCCCGGAGGGCACCGCCTGGACTGAAGCCAGTTAAATCAATGTCACTCCATCCCAGCTCGAGTCGTTGACTTTGCGGGGCCATCGAGTCTCGGGTGGGGCTCCCCCTGCCGGAGCTATTGTGCAATGAGGGTTCTATGCACCCTGGCTGGCCAGTAGGCCAGCCAGGGTGCCGACAGCTACATGAGGCCTCGAATGCGGCAGGGAGGATGGATAGATCCACACAGTAATTACTAAGCTAGTACTCATATTCTAAAATTCCCCCAACCCCGCTGATCATAATTTAACCAGGCTTGTCGGTGTGCTCGCAAGCGAGCGTACCGACAAGCCCATAGGTAATAATTAAGATCAGGCCAGGGACTCGCGGGGGAGGGGTGCAGTGAGTCAGTTCCTCCACGCGGTCTGCCGCGAGGCAGACGAGCGGCTGCGGATGCAGCGCGAGAGCGGTGAGGTACTGGCGAACGGAAGCCCGGAGGGAGCGAGGTCCCTGGCCGGCTTACCGAGGGCGAAGGGTTCGGGCCAGGGCAGTGCACAGCACGCTGCTCAGTCGGAGGACCCGGAAGAGGCTCTGTGTGTTGACCTGCGGGATGATCATCTTGGCTTCGCCTACGGTTTGCTTGAGCAGATGGCTATGTGAAGCCTGGGACGAGGCAGGCGGAGGCATGTCGGGGATTCTCTAAGATATAAATTAATTATCCTTTCGTAGGGGTACGTTGGCATCCAGGCTCCCGCTGGCGCTGCGCCTGGATGCCAACGTACCCGACGCTCCAGGGGGAGCAAGGACAAATTAGAGCTTGTTCCATAACGCGACCGCATCGCTGTACTTTTTGCATTTAATCAAGTGGGGATTGAGCATGTATGTATGCTTTCTGACTTTGACGTAGTCATTACTGATGGGAATCTTTTTAACTATGTTTTGTCGTTTCAGCTCAGAAAGCCGCCTGGAAAAGAGCACCTTGGCGGATTTGGTCGCGCAACCAGGATTGTATATTACAAGAGAACTTTTGAAGTCCCGCTCTTTCTTTAGTTCTATGAATAGCCGCATAGCTGGTTTTGACACAAGTGCCAGTCGGTCAAAGATGTCGAGATCAGTGAACAGTTGATTCGATGATGTTGTAAGTACGCTTACAGCCTGGAATGGACCAAAATCATCTGGACGGTCATCCACTGCTTTCCACGTATGCCCCATAGGTGCTTGCAGGGTGTGACCCCCAAACGGGTTTCGATTGAGTGTTACACGATTGTTACGTGCCATTGGTAGTCACCTTTCAGCTGGGGAAAATGAATGATCAACATAGTTTGCCTTGCACAGTATAAACAAGGGTAGTTACCAATTTTTCATTTATTTACCACCAACGTTGGTTTTTATGCGCATAACATATTGAAATATAAGCAAATAGCCTCTTTTATATAAAACCATATGATTTGAACCGGTCATCTCTCTTTTTGGTACTGTGGCATTCACCCGGACCAGGAAAAATACTAAATAACATATTGGCGACGCCCAGGCCCGTGCGTGCGGCTACCGGCTCGCGGGCGTGCAGCTAAAGCTGCACTGGCGGCCTACGCCGCCCACCCGGTCTGGCCAGGTTGGCTGACAGTGGCTCGGTATTAGCGCGCGAGGCAGAGTCGCCCGTGATGGCCGGGCTTAATCTCCGGTGATTTCACTGGCTTGGGGGGCAGGCATTTCGGATTTTGTTTGATGGGTCAATCCTAGTTAGCGTGCTGGTTTGGCAGGTCGTGCCTCCGGGCCAGTCGTTGCGGATCGCCAGCTTTCGAATTTCCCATGGCCACCGTGTACTGGGTCCCATCGGGCTGAATCGCACCTCTGAAATTCATGAAGTTCGCCACCCACTCATGTCTCCACTAGACCCTATACGGGGTTGGCAGCAGGAATGACCGTGCGAGTACGGCTAACACGACACCCCACTGCCATCTGTGTATCATCGCTGGCTTACAGCCAAGACTCTACAAGGGCAAACCATTGAACACCGAGAACCACTCCCAGACCGCAGCCTTCATCTGGTCGGTTGCCGACCTGCTGCGCGGCGATTTCAAGCAATCCCAGTATGGCAGGGTGATTCTGCCCTTCACCCTGCTGCGGCGCCTGGAGTGCGTGCTGGAGCCCACCCGGGACAAGGTGCTGGCCGCCGCCAAAGCCAATGCCGACAAGACGGATGCGGTGCGGGACAAGCTGCTGCTGCGAGCAGCCGGCCAGCAGTTCTTCAATGCCTCACCCCTGACCCTGGGCAAGCTGTCGGACACCCAGACCGCCGATGACCTGTTGAGCTACGTCCAGTCTTTCAGCCAGGCCTCCCGGGAGATCTTCGAGCACTTCCACTTCGAGGACTTCGTGCAGCAGCTGGCCGGGGCCAACCTGCTCTACCAGGTGGTGCAGCGCTTCGCCAGCATCGACCTGAGCCCCGCCCGGATCACCAACTTCGGCATGGGGATTATCTTCGAGGAGTTGATCCGCAAGTTTGCCGAGAGTTCCAACGAGACTGCCGGAGAGCATTTCACCCCTCGGGATATTGTCCACCTGACCACCTCCCTGGTGCTGACCGGGCAGGAACACAAGCTCAAGCCAAATAGCATCGTCACTATCTACGACCCCACCGCTGGTACGGGTGGTTTCCTCTCCGAGGGTGACGAGTACATCCAGCAGGTGAGCAATGGCGTCACCGTGTCCCTGCACGGCCAGGAACTCAACCCCGAGTCCTATGCCATCTGCAAGGCCGATATGCTGATCAAGGGCCAGGCGGTGGAGAACATCAAGCTGGGCAACACCCTGTCGGACGACCAGCTGGCGACCCTGCGGGCAGACTTCATGCTGTCCAATCCACCGTTCGGGGTGGAGTGGAAGAAGGTGCAGAAGCAGGTCACGGACGAGCACAGCCAGCGCGGCTTCGATGGTCGTTTTGGGCCTGGTTTGCCGCGGGTGTCGGACGGCTCCCTGCTGTTCCTGCTGCACCTGGTCAGCA
>CAYTDW010000467.1:0-3300 GCA_964436585.1 uncultured Halioglobus sp.
CCTGCGGCAGGCGAACGCCGAGTACCTGGTCCGTGATCCGCGCCAGCGCCTGCAGGACAACGAAGGGGAACACGCCGAGGATCAGGCAAGCTCCCGCCAGCAGCGCCTGGCCCGCCCGCATTGCCCGCGGCACGCGGCCGGCACGCCGGCTCTGGCGGCTGCGCGCCTTGCCGAGGAAAGCCACGCCATAAACTTTGACAAAGGTCGCCGCGACCAGTGCACCGGTCAGGGCCAGCACGGCGGTCGCGATGGGCAGCAGGCTGCGGAGCACCCCGCTCTTGAGCTCCCAGGCCTGCAGCGCCGTCTGGAAGGTCAACCACTCGGAGACAAAGCCGTTGAACGGCGGTAATGCAGAGATCGAAACGCAGCCGATCAGGAAGTAGAGACCGGTCCACGGCATGCGCCGCAACAAACCCCCCATCTGATCGAGATCCTGCTGGTGCGCACTGTGAAGTATCGCACCAGCGCCGAGAAACAGCAGGCTCTTGAACACCGCATGGTTGAGCGCATGATAGAGGGCTGCGACCAGGCCTAGGCAGCCGAGGATACGGTTCTCCATGCCGAAATAGATTAACGACAGCCCCAATCCCAGGAAAATTATGCCGATGTTTTCTACGGACGAATAGGCCAGCAGCCGTTTGAGATCACTTTCCATCATGGCCGCCAGCACGCCGAAGAGTGCCGACAGACTGCCGATGCCGAGAAGGACGACACCCCACTGCCATTGCACGTCGCCGATCAGGTCGAATACGACACGCACGAAGCCGTACACGGCCACCTTCAGCATGACACCGGACATCAGCGCGGATATATGGGACGGTGCGACAGGATGCGCCTCAGGCAACCACACGTGCACGGGAACGAGGCCTGCTTTCATACCGAAACCAAAGAAAGCCAGAGCGAACGCCACACTCGCCCACAACGGCGTCAGCGTCGCCGCCCGCATCTGCTCGAAAGCGAAACCACCGCCAAGCGAGGCCAGTACGCCGTAACCGAGCAGAATCGCGAGACCGCCAACGTGGGCCATCAACAGGTAGAGAAACGCCGCGCGCCGATTGGCCGCGTTTTCATGATGGAACGCGACCAGGAAATAGGACGAGAGAGACATGAGTTCCCACGCCACCATGAACAGAAACGCATCGTCGGCGAGAACGACGAGCAACATTCCCGCCAGAAAGAGTCCAGTGAAGCAGCCCAGCACGGCCGGTGAATCCTGCCCCCGCTCGAAACCGCGCACATAGGCAGTGCCGTATATTCCCACGGCGACACTCACCAGACCGATGATGCACAGGAAGAAGGCGGAAAGCGCATCCAGGCGTACACGCCAGGGCAGCCAGGGCAAGCCGAAGGGAAGTTCCGCAGTGGCGGGCGCGGATTCTCCCGCCAGCACCCCCAGTCCCGCCGCCAGCGCACATGCGCCTGCAACGGCGAACAGCGGCAGCGACACCTTGCGCATAATCGTGGGGTTGATCATTGCAAACAGCGCTGTTACGCCGGAACTCAAGGCTACCAGCACCGCGGCAATCGCCACTGACAGCGGTGACCAGGAGCCGATCAAGGCGCGTCACCTCGCGTGTCCGGCGCTTTCAGGCGGACGCCGCGCCCGCTGCCCCGACTGGGCACCACTTCCCCGATCAACTCGATGCCGAGGCGTTCCAGGGCTTCGATGATCCTGGTCAGCGAGTCGACATTGCCCCGTACCTGGCCGTCGCTGGCTTCCATCCGCTGCACCGTCGGCAGGGATAGCCCTGCGGCGGCGGCCAGTGTCCGCTGGTCGATACCCAGGAGCGCGCGGGCGGCTTTCATCTGAGGTGCAGTGATCATATAAGCATCAGAAGAAATGGATCTACGCGAAAAACTAATGTATAAAACATCACTATGCAATGTAAATACCTTACATTGCAGTGCAAACAGATTAAGATATCCGCCTGGAAAGTCAGTCGACGGAACTCGTACCCGGTCCCCGCGCCATGCACTCGCTGTCCCCCGCACAGGCCTACCAGTTCGCGAAAACTCATTCCGGTTTCGTTGCCGACTCTGCGCAAGAGCACGCCGTAGAGGTGCTCGAAAACTGCTTTTACAGGCTGCACAGCAGTTCTCAAGTGCCCTGTGCCGGTGTCTACCTGTGGGGCCCGGTCGGTGGCGGCAAAACCTGGCTGATGGATGCTTTCCATCGTGGTTTGCAGCTGCCTTCGCGACGGCAGCATTTTCATCACTTCATGCAATGGGTACATCGCCGCTTGTTTGCGCTGGCCGGGACAGCCGATCCACTGGTGATGCTGGCGGCGGAACTGGCCGGCGAGGCGCGCGTGCTGTGCTTCGATGAATTGTTCGTCAGCGATATCGGCGACGCGATGTTGCTGGGGCGTCTGTTTGTGGCCCTGTTCGCTGCCGGCGTTGTCGTGGTAGCTACCTCTAACCAGCCACCGGAGCAGTTATACGCAGAGGGCTTCAACCGCGAGCGCTTTCTGCCCGCCATCGCCGCCATGCAGCACCATATGCAAGTAGTCGAGGTGGACGGGGGACAGGATCACCGCTTACACCCGGGGGCCGCGCACAGGCGTTACTGGGTCGCTGATCCGCTCGCACTGCAAAGAACCTTCACCCGATTTAGCGCCACACTGCCTGTCGCAGATGGCCCGCTGCTACTGAACGATCGCCGGTTGCCGGTGGTACGGTACAGTGCGGCAGCAATCTGGCTGCGCTTTGACGACTTGTGCGGGCAGCCATTTGCCGCAGTGGACTTTATCGCCCTGTGTGATCGCTTTCCCGCCATTCTGCTGGATGATGTGCCCGAACTGAACGCCTGCCAGCGCCCGGCGCGGATCGCCCGGGGTACCGAGGACGCGGTAGAGCGGGTGGCGGCGGGTGACCGGGTGCTGCCACCTTTGTCGATGATGGACGACAGTGTGCGTCGTTTCATCGCGCTGGTCGATGTGTGTTATGACCGGCGTGTGCCGCTGTATATTCAGGCCGCAGTGCCGCTGACATCGCTGTATACCGGGGGACATCTTGCATTTTCCTTCCATCGCACCGTGAGCCGGCTGCAGGAAATGCAATTACAGCGGTTTCTGGCGGATAAATTGCTGGATCAGGTGGAGGGTGGTGCAGTGCCGGCGGGCTGAGCGGCCGGTTGAGGAATAGGACGCCGGCGGGCGGCTCGCCACCCGCCGAAGGACCCACTCTCATCAGCGCTTTTATCCCCTGTGTATATGGGTTGAATCGATTTATGCTTTAATGAGCGGCGACCCTGATTCGAGGACAACCCTGAAGATCCTAGTTGCGCTTGCTCTTGCTTGC
>CAYTDW010000468.1:0-3283 GCA_964436585.1 uncultured Halioglobus sp.
ACCGGGGGCAGGTTGACGTTATGGGTCTCCGGTTCTGCGACTATCTGCGACAGGGCCAGGATCTTGGGCACGAACCTGCGGGTCTCGGCGGGCAGGTTCAGCGACCAGAAGTCGGTGGGAAGTCCCTTGTCGAGATTGCTCTGGCGAGCCCTGGCCACCCGCCCTTCGCCCGCGTTATAGGCGGCCAGCGCCAGCAGCCAGTCGCCGTCAAATGCGCGGTGTAATTTTTCGAGGTAATCCAGCGCGGCTGCGGTCGAGTCGTGCACCGAACGCCGGCCGTCAAACCACGCGGTCTGCTCCAGCCCGAGGTTCGACCCGGTTGCGGCCGTGATCTGCCACAGGCCCGCGGCGTTGCCCGGGGAGCGGGTGAAGGGATTCAGACTGCTCTCGACCAGCGGCACCAGGGCGATCTCCATCGGCATGTCCCGCTTCTGTACTTCATCCACGATGTAATAGAGGTAGAGTGAACTGCCCTCGGACATATTGGACAGGTAGTTGGGTTGGGACCGGTACTCATCGAGAGCCCTGTCCACCTGCTTTTTGTCCAATTTCTCAAAGCTCAGGTCCGAGCGGATGCGCTCCCACAGGTCGATGGGGGTTTTGGCGGCCTCATGGTGTTCGATTTCGATGCGGGCACCCTTATCCCCAAGCAAAGAGCGCTGGGCGGCCGCTGGAGGGGGGCTGGCACCGGGTTGAGCCAGTGCGGAGGGTGCTGGAACACTGCTGCCGGCCCCCCTTGCCGGCAGGCAAACAGGGAGTACCACAACATAAAGAATAACTGTAAGAAAAACTCGTAACTTCATGAAAAATATCTTTATCATCTTTCCAAGTTAACAGAGTAAGCCATCCCCTGCTCCTCAGGCCCTGAGTCAGTGGACAGCGTTTACAGCGGGTTTGTTCCCCCCCAAAGTCTAACCGCCTGTCGCCGGCAGTCCAGTAAATACCTCCCTTGCGGTGCACAAAAATGGGTCACACGACCGCAGCGCCCGGGCCGGCATTCACATCCACAGGAAATGCAGTACCATGGCGGCTGCGAGAATCGCGCGCAGCGCTTGCCTGGACAGGCGACAGCGCTGGCAAACAGCCAGGGGAGTGGAGGGCACATCGACACCTTGACGGAACTTGAATCCTGGTACGCCCGCGAGAACGGGCAGTACCTGTTGGCCAGTACCCGCCGGGCGGTGGACTGCTTGCTGGATACGGCTTTCGGCTACCACCTGCTGCAGACCGGCTGCTCCCGGGGCCATGCGCTGTTCACCAATAGCCCGATCAATCACCGCATTTACGCGGCAGAGCGGCCCGGCCCCGCGGTCAATCTGCTGGCCCTCGCGGATGAATTGCCGCTGGAGAGTGACAGCATAGATACCGTCATCGCGCACCACACCCTCGATTTTGCCCGCAACCCCCACCAGGTGCTGCGGGAGATTCAGCGGGTACTGACCCCCCAGGGCCACCTGCTGATCGTCGGCTTCAACCCCCACAGCCTACTGGGTCTCAATGCGAGGTTGCGCGGGCTCAGCCGCAAGTCACTTTGGCACCAGCATACCTGGGTCAGCGAAAGCCGCCTGACAGACTGGCTGCGCCTGCTGGGCTGTGAGGTCCAGGATCGCACCCGCCTCGGCGTGGCGCCCCTGCTCGGGGTCGGGGCCCTGCGGCGCTGGCTGATGCGGTTTGATGATTGGGGCAATCGCCACAATCTCCCGGGTGGCAGCGTTTACGTCCTGCACGCCATCAAGCAGGTATCGGCCCTGCACCGGCCCCGTCGCCAGTGGCAGTTGCGCCGGGAGCGGCTGATCAGCCTGGTCCCCAAACCTGCTGCAGCCCCTGCGCCCACGCCCTACCGTCCCACCGAGACCGGGATTGCCCGCCGGCAACCTGGCGATGAGGGCACGGTTTGAAGCAGGTTGAGATGTTTACCGACGGCGCCTGTCGAGGCAATCCCGGACCCGGCGGCTGGGGCGTGTTGCTGCGTTACCAGGGTGTCGAGCGGGAACTGTACGGGGCAGAGGCGGCGACCACCAATAATCGCATGGAACTGCAGGCCGCCATTGAGGGACTCAAGGCGTTGCGCGAACCCTGCCAGGTCACCGTCACCACCGATTCCGGGTATGTGAAGAATGGTATCGAGACCTGGCTGGCGAACTGGAAGCGCAAGGGCTGGAAAACGGCGGGACGCCAGCCCGTCAAGAATGTGGACCTGTGGCAGCAACTGGATGAGCAGAACCAGCGCCACCAAGTGCAGTGGCATTGGGTCAAGGGCCACAGCGGTCATCGCGAGAACGAGATAGCAGACCAACTGGCGAATCGCGGCATCGACGAACTTGACGTGGGCAGGAAGGGCGCATGAGACAAATCGTACTGGATACCGAGACCACCGGCCTTGAGGTGTCCCAGGGGCATCGCATCATCGAGATCGGCTGCGTGGAACTGCTGAACCGGCGCCTGACCGGCAACCATTACCACCAGTACATCAATCCCGAGCGGGAAATTGACCAGGGCGCGATCGAGGTGCATGGCATAACCAATGAGTTCCTCGAGGACAAACCGGTATTTGCGCGGATTGCGGCAGATCTCATCGAGTTTATCAGCGGCGCCGAGCTGATTATCCACAACGCACCCTTCGATCTGGGTTTTCTCGACGCCGAACTGCAGCGCATGCCGCGCAACCAGGGTGCCATCAAGGACCTGTGCGCGGTTATCGATACGCTGGTCATGGCCAGGGCCAAGCACCCCGGGCAGCGCAACAACCTGGATGCACTGTGCCAGCGCTACCACGTCGATAACTCACAGCGGGACCTGCATGGCGCGCTGCTGGACGCGGAAATCCTGGCGGATGTCTACCTGGCGATGACCGGCGGCCAGACCGCCTTCCAGCTGTCCGATGCCTCCGCCAACAGTGGCGACGGCGGACCGGGCAGCCAGCAAATCAGGCGTTTGGAGAGCTCGCGACCGGCGCTGCCGGTGATCCGGGCGACGGCCCGGGAACGGGCTGCCCATGAAGCCCAACTGGACGCCATCGCGGCCAGTAGCGGGGGCCGGGTGCTGTGGCGGGAGCTGTCCGAGCGCAATTAGCTTGCACTTGCCCCCCTCGGGGGCCGAGCTTACTATAGCCGGTCTTTTGAGCGGCGGAATCCGGGACCTTGTTTCGACCTGACCACATCGTGCCCCCCAGTGCGGACAATGAGCTGCACGTCATTTTCCAGCGCGGCGACCTGCTCAGCGACATGCGCGCTGCGCAGCTGTGCCTGATCGACCGCCGGGACCTGGAGCGGCATGGCTGGCG
>CAYTDW010000469.1:0-3280 GCA_964436585.1 uncultured Halioglobus sp.
CCAGACGATCGCTGTTTTTTCCGGTCGTGGCGCCAAGGCCACGGTGCAGTCTGCCACCGTAGTATCAGTGGACGAGGATCACGACCTCGCCCTACTCGCCATCCAGGGCGCACCCCTGCCGACATTGTCGCTGGGGGATTCGGCGGCGGTGCGCGAGGGCCAGGAGATCGCCTTCACCGGCTTCCCCATCGGCATGGTGTTGGGTCTGTACCCGGTCACCCACCGCGGCATCGTCTCGGCGATCACTCCCATTGCCCGGCCGCTGGAGAACTCCCGCGACCTCAACCCCGCGCAGCTGCAACACCTACGCAACAGCCGTTTCGACGCGTTCCAGCTGGACGCCATCGCCTACCCTGGCAACAGCGGCAGCCCGGTTTATGAGGCTGCCACCGGGCGCGTGATCGGTGTGCTCAACAGCGTGTTCGTGAAAGAGAGCAAGGAGACGGTGCTGGAGAAGCCGTCGGGGATCAGTTATGCGATTCCTATCAATCACCTGGCGCCGCTGCTCAACCGGCACTAGCAGCAATTTCCTGGATGTGAGCGGTAGCCGAGTGAGGTCTCTTTTCAAATGGCTTTTCAGCCTGGCGCTGACTGCTGTAGCGATAGCCGCCATATCGGGCTTATGGACCGTTCGCCACTATGACGTATCACTTCGCTTCCTGCTGGAGCAGACGCTGGCACGCACCGGGGTGGATAGCCCTTGGCTCAACGAGCTGCTGCAGCCCCCCGATAGATATGCCGATCTCCCCCAGGACGGCGTCATCCGTGCAGCCCACCCGCGAATCCTTCTCCCAGGCCTTGCGGCATGGGATGGCATCGGATTCTCCCCGCTTATGGCGCAGCGACTGGCGCTTTACCGCTCCGCGGGTGTGGCGATAGCCGACTCTCATGCATGTGGTCGCAAACATGTGATGGGCCATGTTATGTGTTGGCTGACGACGGGCGATGGCGGCGAGGCCAGGCAGGCGGTAAACCTTTTATTGCAGCAGGAACTCACCCCTCCTGAAGTGGATAAGGGCGAAGGCAATGGCGACTGGGAACGGGCGCTTGCATTTGACCTGTTGGCGAAATTTCCCGATATTCAGAAGTATGAACAGGAGGTGATCGCCGACAAACTCCGCGCCCAACTCGAGGTATATCTGCAAATTCTCGACGGGGATAGCGCCTCCCTGTGGCACGGGCGGTCTACCTTTGCCGCACAGGCCTGGTTGCTGGCCGTGGCCCTTTACGACCAGAATGAAGCCGATGCGGCGCTGGCGCGTCGGGCCCAGACGCATTTCCTGCAAACCGTCAGGGCGCTGGCGCTGACGGAGGCCTGGCCGGAGGGTTACAACTACTGGGTCAACAACCGGGCCCTGGTGATTGCGCTGGCGGCGTCGGCCTGGGTGAACGGGCTGGAGGGCAGCGAGTTGGCGCCCTCGGTGGTGCAGGCAGTGCGGCGTGCCGGGCTGTGGACCGTGTATGCAACCCGCCCGGATAACCGGATGGAAGCCATGGGTGACGAGGGGCCGCGTGTTGATCTCAAGGATGAAACGCGGCGGGCGATCGATGTGGTCACACAGCTTACCGGCGACAGCGTATTTGCCACCTACTCGCGATATCTCGAGAAACTGCACGGGGTGGAGAGCTATTACCGCGGCTTCCGCTGGAGCTTTGCGCTGTTCAACGACCCCGGCGTTCCGCTTTTGCCTGGAATCCCCGCGGGCGAGCTGAAGGGTCTCGAGTCATACCTGCCGCGGGTGGAACTGTTCGGTCCCGGGGCAATGAACCTGTTCGTAGCCCGGAGCGGCTGGGGGCCGGATGATACCTTTTTATCGCTGCGTGCGGGTCATACCTTCACCCACCATGGCCACTACAGCGCGGGGCATTTTACGCTTTTCAAAGGGGCGCCGCTGGCGCTGGACAGCGCCCGTTACAATGGGCTTTTTTCACCCCACCGGCTCTACTACGGCGTGCGCACGGTGGCGGCGAATTCGATATTGGTGGTTCGCCCCGGCGATGTGATCAGCCCGCACGAGTCATTCGTAAAAAATGTCAACGACGGCGGCCAGCGCATGGTAATACCCTCCGGCAGCCGCATCAGGGATGTGGAGCACTGGAGGGAACAACTGGGTGCGCGCGGTCACTATGAGGGCGGCGAACTGCTGGAGTATGATGAGGGCGCGGGCAGCTACGCCTACCTCAGGGTAGATCTCACCGGTGCCTACGACAGCTCTCGCTATGACAGCCAGGGCAAGGAGGGCAAAGTGAGTTCGGTGCTGCGCGAATTGCTGTACCTGTTCGCGGAGGACCGGGTTCTGGTGCGAGATATCGTGACGGCCACCGATCCCGGCTATCAGAAAAAATGGCTGCTGCATACGGTGACCCGGCCTCTGGTAGATCAGCCGCGGCTCGTGCTGGGCAGTGATCACGCGGGTGTCTTCGAGAGTCAGGGCGATGCAGCTGTGGTGCACAACAGCCCAGGCCGGCTTGATATAAGGCGAATCCTGCCCGAGGCTGCCACCCTGCGGGTAATAGGCGGTGAGGGCTATGAATTTTTTGTGGAGTCAGATGCGATCACCGATGGCAAAGGGCAGAGTGGTGAGAATTTCAGCGAAGGTGGTGAGGCGAGAGACTGGTTTGATAACGGCGCCTGGCGCCTCGAGGTTCGGCCTGGTGCACCGCGGGCGCAGGACGAGTTTCTGGTAGCCCTGAGCCCGAGCCTTGGGGATGATCGCAGCGACGAGGTGCAGGTACTGAACCTGTTGAGCGGCAAGGTATCCGGCCTGGTTACACCTGGCTGTGTTGTTGTCTTCAGCAATAGGGGGCGACTGGGCGAAATTTCCTTTGCGCGCAGTGGCAAGCAGGAGTGCCTGCTGCTGGTGGGAGTCATGGCTGGAGATTCCTATCGCCTGGAAGTCGACGGCGATTACACAGACCATCAAGTGCAGCGCTCCGGCGTAATAAAGATAGACTTGCCCCCGGCCCGTCAGCCGGGCGATACCCTGACCCTGAGGCAAAATCCGAGGACGGCTACCCAATGACAAGCAACGTGACCAGCCAGGGCGTCAGCAGGAAGGCGATCCGCTCGAGCTCCCGGCAAACCTCACTTGGCAGGCTGGCGATGCTTTTGGGTGGGCTGGTATTGCTGACCCTGGCCCTGCCACCGTTTTTCAGCTTCCCCTGGCTGGACTTCTGGTTGTTACCGCTGGCGGCCATATATCACTTTCTCCTGCTGGTAATGCCGCGGCTCTGGCTCATCGTATTGCCGTTAGTGTCGGTCGGCCTGGACCTCGCCCCC
>CAYTDW010000470.1:0-3279 GCA_964436585.1 uncultured Halioglobus sp.
TGCGAACCTTGTCTTCCGGCATGTCCATGCGCGCGCCCAGTTCTTCCGGGGTGGGCTCGCGGCCCATCTCCTGCAGCATCTGGCGCGAGATGCGGTTGAGCTTGTTGATGGTCTCGATCATGTGCACCGGAATTCGAATGGTGCGGGCCTGGTCCGCGATAGAGCGGGTAATCGCCTGGCGAATCCACCAGGTGGCATAGGTGGAGAACTTGTAGCCACGGCGATACTCGAACTTGTCCACGGCCTTCATCAGGCCGATGTTGCCCTCCTGGATCAGGTCAAGGAACTGCAGGCCGCGGTTGGTGTATTTCTTGGCGATGGAAATTACCAGGCGCAGGTTGGCCTCCACCATTTCCTTCTTGGCGCGGCGGGCGCGGGCCTCGCCCATGGACATGCGGCGGTTGATCTCCTTGATCTCGGTGATGCTCAGGCCGCTTTGCTGCTCCATCTGCATGAGCCGCCGCTGCAGGCGTTGGATATTATCTTTCTCCGCCGCCAGCTTGTTGCCGTAGTCCTTTTTCCGGACGTGACGGGTTACCCACTTGAGGTCGGCCTCCGAGCCCGGGAACGTGGCAATAAAGTCCTTGCGAGGCATGTTGCACACCTTGACCGCGATGCGCATGATTTCCCGCTCCTGGTCGCGCAGCGCGGCCAGCAGGTTGCGCGGGCTCTCGGTCAGCGGATCAAACACCCGGGGGGTGAGCTTGAAGAACTTGAACAGTTCACCCAGTTTTTCCATCTCCTTGATGGCCGCGGCGCTGCCGCGACCCTTGTCGGAAATGACTTTCTCGGTTTTGTTGAACTGGCGCTTGAGCGCAGTAAAGCGCTTCTTGGCCTCCACCGGGTCGGGGCCGGATTCAGCTTCCTCTTCATCCTCAGGGACTTCGGGCGCGGTTTCAGCAATTTCCAGGGCGGAAGGTACATCCTCAGCGGGGTCGAGGTAGCCTACCATGACGTCGCCCAGGCGGCGCTCGTCCCTGGTCACCTGGTCGTATTCCGCCAGCACGGCCTGGACTGCCCCGGGGTAGTGGGCCAGTGCGGCCATGAGCTCGCGAATACCTTCCTCGATGCGTTTGGCGATGACGATCTCGCCCTCGCGGGTGAGCAGTTCCACGGTGCCCATCTCGCGCATGTACATACGCACCGGATCGGTGGTGCGGCCCGCTTCGGTTTCGACGGCGGCCAGGGCGGCGGCGGCCTCAGCGGCGGCGATGTCGTCCGCCGAATCCCCTTCAGCCATCAGCAGTTCATCCGCATCCGGGGCAGACTCGAATACCTGTATGCCCATGTCGTTGATCATCTGGATGATGTCCTCGACCTGGTCCGGATCGGAGATATCCTCCGGCAGGTGGTCATTGACCTCGGCGTAGGTCAGGTAGCCCTGTTCCTTGCCCTTGGCGATGAGGTCCTTGAGGCGGGATTGCTGTTTCACGACATCGGTCATTAAGCTGACACCTTTACCAAAAATTCAAAAAAAAATTAGCCGGCGATTATAACCGGAAAGAGCGCGCCTTAACTACTCGCGGCCAGGGCAATTTCGTGAATTCTGGGCCATTAATGCCGCCAGAAACGCCATCGGGCCATTTGTTTTTATATGGGGTCGAAATTTGGCACTGCAACCGGGGCTGTACCGGGGATAACCTCGGCCGACATCGGCCGCCGTTGTCCGCCGGGCTATCGGGGCTTTGGGGCCTTCGTATCCCGTCGCTGCTTTTCCTGCAGCAACTCCCGCAGCCGTTGCTTCTCCAGCTCGCTGACCTCAGCGTAGTTGGTGTGTTTCAGTTTGTCGACCTGGGCCGCGAGTTTTGAATGATGGGGCGCGCGTGCAAGCACCGCCATGGTATCGACAAATTGCTGCTCGATGCCCTCGGAGGGAATCAGCCGCTCCTGCCCCGCCAGCCGACTCAGCAGTTCACCCTCCGGCGTACCGTACCAGTGGCCGAGCAGCATGGCGGTATTGGATTCCGGCCGGCGTTGCAGCAGGGTGAGCAGTTCCCGCAGCAGTCCCACATCCTCATCCTCGAGCTCGGACAGGGGCGCGGGGTCGACCAGGCGCGCGACGACTGGTTGGTGCAGCAACAGCGCGATGGCGGCCTGCGCCAGGTTGGAGTAACCGGCGGCCCGGTTGCCGGTGGCCTCGCGGCGGCGCGGTTGCGGCCGGTTCTGTTGCGCACCGGCAGCCCCGGTCGGCGGAAAATCCGCGGGGTCAACCGCGTGCTGTTCCGGCGCCGGGGGCTGGGCGGTGGCCTCGAGCTGCATCAGGCTGGCCAGGTCCAGGCCGGTGCGCTGGGCCAGGGCCTGGAACATCAACTGCCGGTACACGCCCTCGGGCAATTGCCGCAGCAGGGGCAGGGCGAGTTTGCTCAGGCGGGCCTTGCCATCCATGCTGCTGGTATCCAGTCCCCGGGCAACCGACTCGAACAGGAACTGCTCCAGCGGCGTCGCGTTGGCCACCAGCCGCAGGAAATGCTCTGCGCCGTGACTGCGCACCATGCTGTCCGGGTCGTCGCCTTCAGGCAGGAACAGGAACCTCGCCTGGCGGCCATCCTCCATGCAGGGCAGTGCTGCCTCCATGGCCCTCACGGCGGCCTTGCGGCCGGCCTCGTCCCCGTCAAAGCAGAACACCACTTCCGGGCACAACCGGTAAAGCCGCTCGAGGTGGGTCCTGCTGGTGGCGGTGCCGAGTGTGGCGCAGGCGTTGCTGATGCCGTGCTGGGCCAGGGCGATCACGTCCATGTAGCCTTCCACGACGAGCAGCCGGTCCAGCTTGCGGTTGGACTGGCGCGCCTGGAACAGGCCGTACAGCTCCCGGCCCTTGTGGAAAATGGCGGTCTCCGGTGAGTTGAGGTACTTGGGTTTGTCATCCCCCAGCACGCGGCCGCCGAAGGCCACCACCCGCCCGCGCTGGTCGCGGATCGGGAACACCACCCTGTCCCGGAAGCGGTCATAGAGCTTGCCGGATTCGTTCTCAACCAGCATGCCGCTGTCCTTGAGCAGCGCCAGTTGCGCCGGAGTGGTTCCCAGTGCCTGGTGCAGGTTGTCCCAGCCCGGGGGCGCAAAACCGAGGTCGAATTGTTTGGCGATCGCACCGGTGAGGCCGCGACTTTTCAGGTAGTCCACAGCGCGGCCGGCCTGGGGATGCCCCCGCAACTGCTGCCGGTACCAGCTGGCCACCTGTTCCAGCAGGGCATACAGAGCCTTGTTGCCCTGCTCCTGGCCGGGTTCTTCGTTCCCTCCCCGGGCCGGTTCCCGCGGTACCTGCAGGCCCGCGCTGCTGGC
>CAYTDW010000471.1:0-3276 GCA_964436585.1 uncultured Halioglobus sp.
GTTACCTGACCCGCCGCCTGGTGGATGTTGCCCAGGATCTGGTGGTCACCGAAGTCGACTGCGGCACCGATCAGGGGCTGCTGATGACACCGGTCATCGAAGGCGGTGACATCATCGAATCCCTGGGCGATCGCGTCCTGGGCCGGATTGTAGCCCGGGATGTCATGCGTCCCGGCAGCGACGAGGAAATTGCCATTGTCGCCGGCACCATGCTGGACGAACTGTGGATCAAGCGGCTGGAGGAAATGGGCATCGACGAAATCCAGGTGCGTTCGCCCATCACTTGCGAAACCCGTCACGGCATCTGCAGCACCTGCTATGGTCGCGACCTGGCCCGCGGTCACCGCGTGAATATGGGTGAGGCCATCGGCGTGGTAGCTGCGCAGTCCATCGGCGAGCCCGGCACCCAGCTGACCATGCGTACCTTCCACATCGGTGGTGCGGCGTCACGGGCCACGGCCCAGGACAATATCCAGGTTATGAATGACGGTACCGTGCGCCTGCACAATCTCAAGTTTGTCGAGCGCAAGAAGGACGGCTTCCTGGTGGCGGTGTCTCGCTCCGGCGAACTGTCGCTGCTCGACCCCCTGGGCCGGGAGCGTGAGCGTTACAAGCTGCCCTACGGCGCCCTGATCAAGGTGCAGGACCATGCCAGGGTATCAGCCGGGGACGTGGTAGCCAATTGGGACCCCCACACTCACCCCATCGTCACCGAGGTGGCGGGTACGGTGAAGTTCAGCGGTATGGAAGAGGGTATTACCATTCGGCGCCAGACTGACGAGTTGACCGGCCTGTCCAGCATCTCGGTAATGGATGCGGGGGAGCGCCCGGCGGCCGGGAAGGACGTCCGACCCGCGGTGAGCCTGGTTGACAGCAAGGGCAAGCAGTTGTGCCTCGCCGGCACTACGGTGCCGGCCCACTACTTCCTGCCCGCGTCCGCACTGGTCAGCCTCGAAGATGGGGCCCAGGTGGAAGCTGGCGATGTTATTGCGCGCATCCCGCAGGAAGGATCCAAGACCCGCGACATCACCGGTGGTCTGCCGCGCGTGGCCGACCTGTTCGAGGCCCGCAAGCCGAAGGAGCCGGCCATCCTGGCGGAGATCTCCGGTACCGTGAGCTTTGGCAAGGAAACCAAGGGCAAGCGCCGCCTGGTGATTACCCCGACCGACAGCACCACGCTGGCGGACGGTTCAGACCACTTCGAGGCCCTGATCGCCAAGTGGCGCAGCATGTCTGTGTTCGAAGGCGAATTCGTGGAGAAAGGGGAGGTGGTCTCTGAAGGTCCGCCCAGTCCGCACGATATTCTCCGCCTCAAGGGTATTGAGGAGTTGGCCAAGTATATCGTCAACGAGATCCAGGAGGTTTACCGCCTGCAGGGCGTGAAGATCAACGACAAGCACATCGAGGTGATTGTTCGCCAGATGTTGCGCAAGGTAGTCATCACCTCCTCTGGCGACTCCAACCTGATCAAGGGCGAGCAGGTCGAGTACACCACCTTCCTCGAGGAGAACGAGCGCCTGCTGGCCGAGGGCCTGGTGCCGGCGACTGCCGAGCGCGAGCTGTTGGGCATTACCAAGGCCTCCCTGGCGACCGAGAGCTTTATTTCGGCAGCATCTTTCCAGGAGACCACACGGGTACTCACCGAGGCTGCTGTTACCGGTAAGCGCGATTACCTGCGCGGGCTGAAGGAAAACGTGGTTGTGGGGCGCCTGATACCCGCGGGTACCGGCCTTGCCTATCATGCCGAGCGCAAGCGGGCCAAGGACAGCAAATCCGCTGTCACGGTATCGGCCCAGGAAATCGAAGCGGCTCTGACCGAGGCGCTGCGGGCAGACAACAGCTGAGCGCGGCCCCTTGCTGAAGGGGCGGCGGGGTGGCGACACCTCCCGCCCCTTTTTCTTTTTGTCTGTGGGTCGTAGCGGGCGTTTTTGCCGGTTGACTCCTCTGTGTGGCATCTATAGAATGCCGCCTCCTCTTTCCCGGGGTGGTTTCGTATGTCCTGTTTCTTTGAGCGGGGCGGAATGACGTCTTCCGGGTGGTGGATGGCCATAAGGCCATAAAACTAAACGATTTTATTTTGGAGTTTTAACTGGATGGCAACGATCAACCAATTGGTTCGTACACCCAGGAAGCGCAAGGTAGAAAAGAGCGACGTACCCGCCCTGCAGAGCTGCCCGCAGCGACGCGGTGTTTGTACGCGCGTTTATACGACGACGCCGAAGAAGCCAAACTCCGCACTGCGTAAAGTCTGCCGTGTGCGCCTGACCAACGGTTACGAGGTTTCCTCGTACATCGGTGGTGAAGGCCACAACCTGCAGGAACACAGTGTGGTTTTGATTCGCGGTGGTCGTGTGAAGGACTTGCCCGGTGTGCGCTATCACACCGTACGTGGCAGCCTTGACACTTCGGGAGTTTCCGCTCGCAGGAACGGTCGCTCCAAATACGGTGCCAAGCGTCCCAAGTAAGCGAGCTCTACCAGCACCACCTGGTTTAACGATGTAAGTAAGGCTGGACCCCTGCCTCCCCCACCTGTGCGGCAGGACGGTGTCCGGATCAACCTGAAGAGAGAAGGGCAAAGACATGCCAAGAAGACGAGTAGTCGCCAAGCGCGAAGTTCTGCCGGATCCCAAATTTGGCAACGTGACGCTGGCAAAGTTCATGAACCACGTAATGATCAGTGGTAAAAAATCTGTAGCGGAAACCATAGTTTACGGTGCCCTGGATATCGTCCGGGAACGCCTGAACAAGGACCCCATCGAAGCATTCGGCGAAGCGCTGGACAATATCGCGCCCATGGTGGAAGTGAAATCCCGCCGTGTGGGCGGTGCTACCTATCAGGTGCCGGTTGAAGTGCGCCCCTCCCGTCGCGTAGCGCTGTCCATGCGCTGGCTGGTGGAGTACTCCCGTAACCGCGGTGAAAAGTCCATGCGTCAGCGTCTGGCGGGTGAAATCATCGACGCCTCGCAGGGCAAGGGTAATGCTGTGAGGAAGCGCGAGGATGTACATCGCATGGCCGAGGCGAACAAGGCGTTCTCCCACTACCGTTTTTAATCTGTTGCCCAGCAACCAGTCATTGGGGATTTAATCGTGGCACGTAAGACTCCTATCAGCCGGTATCGCAATATCGGCATTTGCGCCCATGTGGATGCGGGTAAAACCACAACCACCGAGCGTGTACTTTTTTATACCGGGCTGTCACACAAGATTGGTGAAGTGCATGACGGTGCCGCTACCATGGACTGGATGGAGCAGGAACAGGAGCGTGGTATTACCATT
>CAYTDW010000472.1:0-3265 GCA_964436585.1 uncultured Halioglobus sp.
GCGAAGGCGTCACCGAAGCTGCGGGCAAACTGCAGCGCCTGGGGGTCATCGACTATCGCCGCGGCCATATTACCGTGCTGGATCGCCCCAAGCTGGAATCATTGAGTTGCGAATGTTATGCCGTGGTCAAGAATGAGGCTGATCGCTTACTGCCGCGTATCGTTGGCAACTCAGGAGAACGGATGAAACCTGTAAAGCCCGGACATTTTGTGTCGTAGCGAACAGACCGCAATCCGACAGCACGCTAGCATCAGCCTATCGCGATGGCAGTGGCGCCCATCACGTGCCAGCCCCTGGCCATCAATGCGCCGTAGGGAAGCAGCTCGCCTATGTCCCCGCAGTTACCTGTTTCAAATCAACTGATCGAGGCTTTGCCCGGCAAAATACGCAGGGCATTTTTGCAGGACTGCGATACGGTCGAACTGGAAACCGGAGCAACACTCTGCGAGCGCGGTGAACCCTTTCGTCACGTGTATTTCCCGCTCAGCGGCGTTTTATCGCTGGTATCCGAGACCAGCGGACACCCACCGCTGGAAATGCGCCTCATCGGCAACGAGGGCATGTTCGGAAGCACACTCACACTGGGTGTAAAGCGTGTTCCGCTGCGTGTCGTAGTGCAGGGAGCCGGCACGACATTGCGTATGAGCGCCGACCAGTTCTGTCTGGCGCTGCGCGATCACGCCGCCTTGTTGCGCATCGTCCAGCGCTACCTGTACGTTATCTTTCAGCAGCTTGCCCAGAGTTCCGGCTGCAACCGCTTCCACGAAGTAGAGGCGCGCCTCGCACGCCGACTGCTGTTGAGCCACGATCGCGCCCACTCGAATCACTTTCACCTGACCCACCAGTATCTTGCGGACATGCTCGGCGTGCTGCGCAGCGCGGTAACCATTGCCGCCGGTGCCTTGCAGCAACGCGGCTTGATTCGCTACAGCCGCGGTGAAATTACCATCCTGGACCGCAATGGTCTCGAGAACAGCGCCTGTGAGTGTTATGCGAATGGAATTGCGGATTACATCAATCTTGTTGTCTAACAGCACACCGCTGTATTGCCCTGAGCCATGGGCAATACAGCGGTGCCAGTCAGAGACTCGAGATTCACCCTATATGCGCTACTTATGCCTAATTCTGCGCCGTGACGGTATTGGTGATAAGAATCTCCACCCGACGGTTCATTTGTCGACCCGTTGAATCGCTGTTACTGGCGACGGGAGAGCTCTCGCCCTTGCCGGAAGCGCTCATGCGGCGAGGCTCGATACCCTGGCCCATAAGGTAGCCGCGCACCGACTCGGCCCGGCGTTGTGACAGGTCAAAGTTGTAGTCGTCGCTGCCGATGTTGTCAGTGTATCCCTCAATGATCACATTGCGATCGGCGTAGCGATTCAGAAATGCCGCCAGCTTGTCGAGGTTGTTGACGGTCCCCGCCCTGAGTTCTGCCCTGTCGGTTTCAAATAGCAGGTCACCCAGGGTTATCACCAGACCGCGCTCAGTTTCCCTGGCATTGAGCTCGGCGATCTGCGCCTTCAGGTCGTCCGTCTCCTGGTGGGCGAGATCGGCTTCCAGGGTGCGCGAATCCAGCCGGGCAGTCTCGCGCTGTTCGCTCAGTGTCTTGCGCTGGTCCTCCGATAATCGCGCCTCTGCCCGCGCCCTGGCGATATCCACCTTGCGATCGGCGATGAGCACCAGATGTGCGCCCTGCTCCATATCCTGTGCACTGCGCGGCTGCTCGGCGGCGACAACGGCCACCTCAGCCTCTTTGATGGCCACGGGGGCCCGTGTGGCCAGCTGTGGATCAGTTTGCAGCTGGGTCAGCTTCTGGCGCGCCTGCTCTGCACCGACTGGAGCGGTTGGAGCGGTGGCGCAAGCTGTGAGTAACAGTGAAGCACTGGCCAATGCAAGCACTATGCCGGAACGTTTAAAGGTATTCATGGTTGAACTCCTGTGTTGCGCTGCATTTCCTCTTTCAGGCTGTTGGTACTCTTGAGCATTTCTTCATTGACCTGATTTGCCTTCACTGCCTGTGCCCTGGCCAGCGCCAGTTGTGCATCGACCTGTGACTGTTCCGCCAGTCGACGGGCTTTGTCCATGTCCGCCTGCTGTACCGCTGCCTTGGCGGCGGCGAGTTTGTCACGTGCCTGGCCCAGCTCCGGGGAGGCGTAATCGGCTACGCGGCCCTGTTCGGCACTGTCTATAGCTGTCTGCGCGGCTTGTAGTTCCCTGGTCGGCGGCAGCGGCGCCGAGGCGCAGGCGGTAATGGCCAGAGCCAGCGCTGCGCCGCTCACAAGACGCCGGGTGGTAGACCAGGTGAGTGGCTGTCTGTTACGAGTGAGAGTCTTGAACATGTTGCTACTCCATTGATATAAATCACGTATCGAGAATCAAAAAGGGGCTGAAGGCCGGTCCACTCATGCCAGGCAGAGCGGCCCGGCCTTCAGCAAGGGGTCGGAAATCAGATGGTGAGGCCCTTGGAATCCACACGTTTCACGCCGCGTACGTTATCCGTCAGTTCAATCGCCAGAGCACGTTCCGCGCCACTGTCGACCCTGCCGACCAGCGTGACGACACCGTCCTTGGTGTTAACCCCCACATCGGTTCCCCTGACATTGCTGGAGTAAAGCAATGTCGATTTGACCTTGGTGGTGATCCATGCATCGGCAATTTCCAGTTCAGCTTTTTCAGTGGCGCTGCCGGCCTTTTCCGCCAGACCGGGCTTGGCGGGCACGACTACCAGCTGGTTGTTGACTGATTGCACCCCGCGCGTATTGAGCGCCATGCGCCCAACCAGATCCTTGGCTGGTGCCGATTCGGCCGTCCCTTTGAGTGTCACTTTGCCCGCTGTCGTGGACACCTCTGTATTGCCACCCTCGGTATTCTTGCTCCAGATCAGCTTCGATTTAATGGCCGCCGTGATGCTCGCGTCGTCCACCAGCTCGCCGTAGGATCTTTCAGTGGTTGGCGCGGGGGTATAGTCGCTCTGCACCTCAATCTGGTTGTCAACTTCCTTGATGCCGCTGACACCCAGGGCTATTTCCTTTGCCAGCTCCTTGTTCACGTCCTCGTCGACCTTGCCGGTCAGCGTGGCATTGCCGTTATGCACGGTAACTTTCAGGTCACTGGCGCGCAGATACGGGCTGAGCGCATAGGTGGTCCAGATCTGTGTCTCCTGGCGGGCCTCAGTGATCTCCTGCGAAGCAGGCGCCGCCAGCGCCGCAGTGCTCGCCGCCGCGATCGACAGTGCAATGCAGGCGGCTATCATGTTTTTACGGGG
>CAYTDW010000473.1:0-3261 GCA_964436585.1 uncultured Halioglobus sp.
CTGCACGTCGGCGAGGGTCTCCCGGGTGACGTTCACGGTGCGGGTGGCGCCGAGTGTTGCCGCCAGCGCCAGACGCGCATCGATGACGTCGGTGATCACCACGTTGCGGGCCCCGGCGTGTTTGCACACCGCCGCAGCCATGGCGCCGATGGGCCCCGCGCCAGTGATCAGCACGTCCTCCCCCAGCAGGGGCCACTGCAGGGCCGTGTGCACCGCATTGCCGAAGGGGTCGAACAGGGCCGCCACGTCCAGGTCGATGCCCGGGGAGTGCTCCCACACATTGGACATGGGCAGGGCCAGGTACTGGGCGAACGACCCGGGCCGGTTGACCCCGATGCCGCTGGTGTAGGCGCACAGGTGGCGCCGGCCAGCCATACAGTTGCGGCAGCGCCCGCACACCACGTGGCCCTCGCCGGAGACGATCTGGCCTGGGTGGAAGTCGATCACGTTGGACCCCACCGCCACGATCTCGCCCACAAACTCGTGGCCCACCACCATCGGCACCGGGATGGTTTTCTGCGCCCAGGCGTTCCAGTGGTAGATGTGCATGTCGGTGCCGCAGATCGCGGTGCGCTTGACCTTGATCAGGACGTCGTTGATGCCCGCTACAGGATCGGGGACATCCTCCAGCCAGAGGCCGGGGCGGGATTCCTTTTTGACCAGTGCTTGCATGCTCTTCGCCTTATCAGGGTTGGTACCTGTCAGCGCAGTAGTGTAGTTGCCCGGCGCGGAGATTAAAATGAGGTGCGAAAGCGGTGGGACTCCCGTAGAGTCCATATCTCCACTACCATGGCGCCGGCACCAGGGTATATCGAACCAAACTGCAGCTATGACGTCCAAACGGCCATGTCCACCAATTGTGTAGAACTGCGCGGCCTCAGCTTCAGCCGCGGCCGGCGAGCCATCCTCGATTCCCTTGATATCGATATTCCCAGGGGCAAGATCACTGCCATCCTGGGGCCCAGCGGCTGCGGCAAGACCACCCTGTTGCGCCTGATCGGCAGCCAGCTGCGCCCGGACAGTGGGTCGATCCGGTTCGAGGGAACCGATATCAGCAGGCTGCATCGCCGGGAGCTGTTCGTACTGCGCGAGCGCATGGGTATGCTGTTCCAGTCCGGGGCCCTGTTCACCGACCTGTCGGTCTTTGAGAACGTGGCCTTCCCATTGCGCCTGCACACGGATCTGCCGGAGAGCATGATCCGCGACCTGGTACTGATCAAGCTGCACGCGGTGGGCCTGCGGGGGGCCAGGGACCTGATGCCGGCCGAACTGTCCGGCGGTATGGCGCGGCGCGCGGCGCTGGCGCGGGCCATTATCCTCGACCCGGAACTGATCATGTACGATGAGCCCTTCGTCGGCCAGGACCCGATTTTCGCCGGGGTATTGCGCGACCTGATCAAGCGCATCAACCAGGCCCTGGGCGGTACCTGTATCATCGTGTCCCATGACATCGCCGAGACAGTTTCGATTTCGGATTACGTGTATGTGCTGTCCGCTGGCAAAATCATTGGCCAGGGCCCGCCCGAGGCCGTGATGAACAGTGATGATGCGCGGGTGCGGCAGTTCCTGCAGGGCCTGCCGGATGGCCCGGTGCCGTTCCATTACCCCGCACCGGATTACCGCAGCGACCTGAATGTGGAGAGAGCCTAGGTGCTGGATTACCTGCAGCGCCTGGGGCGCACCGGGCTGGATGTCGCCGCCGGTTTTGGCCGGGCCGGAATACTGCTGGCCCAGGCTGTCTGGGGGCCCATCGACTGGCGCTACGGCCCGGGGCTGCTGCTGCGCCAGCTGCACTTTGTCGGCGTCTACTCGCTGATTATTATCGTTGTGTCCGGTGTGCTGATCGGCATGGTGCTGGCCCTGCAGGGCTACACCGTACTGGTTCGCTTCGGCGCCGAGTCGGCGCTGGGGCAGATGGTGTCCCTCACCCTGTTGCGCGAGCTGGGGCCGGTGGTTGCCGCCCTGCTGTTCGCCGGGCGGGCGGGGTCCGCCCTCACCGCCGAAATCGGGTTGATGAAGGCCACGGACCAGCTGGCGGCAATGGAAATGATCGGCGTCGACCCCCTGCGCCGGGTGGCCAGGCCCCGCCTCTGGGCCGGGATCATAGCCATGCCCATACTCGCCCAGGTGTTTAACACGGTGGCGATCCTGGGCGCGGTGGGTGTCGGTGTCAGCTGGCTGGGGGTGGACGCCGGCTCCTTCTGGTCCAATATGCAGGGGAGTGTTGAGCTGTACGAGGATGTGATCAATGGCGTCATCAAGGCATTTGCCTTCGGGGTGGTGGTGACCTGGATCGCGGTGTTCGAGGGCTTCGACGCGGAGCCCACACCCGAAGGCATCAGCACCGCCACTACCCGCACCGTGGTGTACTCTTCCCTGGCGGTGCTGGCGATGGATTTTCTTCTGACCGCAATCATGTTCGGGGTGGATTAAATGCAGTCTCGCAGCATCGAAATTACCGTCGGGGCGTTTGTATTGGCTGGCATCGCCGCGCTGTCCTTCCTGGTGATCCAGGTCAGCGGCCTGAGCTTTGCCGAGGCGCGCCGGGATACCTACCGGCTCTCGGCGCAGTTCAACACCGTCGCCGGGCTGGCGCCGCGGGCCAAGGTCATGGTGGCCGGCGTCACTGTCGGCAGGGTCACCGCCATTCACATCGACCCCGTCAGCGTGCGCGCCGTGGTGGAGATGGCGATAGACCGGGAAGTGGATTACCTCACCACCGACAGTATCGCCTCGATCAAGACCGCCGGCGTGTTGGGAGAGCAATACGTGAGTATCGCAGTGGGCGGCGCCGAGGACATCCTCAAGCCAGGAGACCAGATCAGGGACACCCAGTCGGCGATGATCCTGGAGGACCTGATCGGCAAGTTTGTAACGAGTTTCGGTGACAAGGAGTGAGTGTGCAGCACTTGAGCAGGAGTAACGCTGTCAAATTCAGCATGACGGCGATCAGGTTACTGTTTCCCCTGGCGCTTGCGCTGGCACTGGCGGGACCGGCTTACAGCGCCCCGGCCGAATCGCGGGTGGTGATTTCCCGCGATGACCCTGAGCTCATGTTGAAGCAGGCCACCGACGAGCTGCTGGCAATTTCCAAGGCCGCCCGGTCTTATGTCGACCAGGACCGGGAGCGCTATTACGCCGAGGTGTCGGTCGTGCTCGACCAGATCATGGATATCCACTATTTCGCCCGCGGCGTGATGGCCACTTACGCCAGCGCCAGGGTTTATAAATCCCTGCAAACCGAGGCGGAGAAAGCGGCCT
>CAYTDW010000474.1:0-3239 GCA_964436585.1 uncultured Halioglobus sp.
CAGGTCGATATGCGCCTGCTCGAAGCTGTAGTGGCCCGCGACCAGGCCCGGCAGCATGCCGGAATAGGGTGTGTGGCTGGCCGGCGACACCAGCGTGATGCGCAAGCCCTCGAGCGGGCGCATGGCGAGCATGCGCAGCGCCAGCGCGTGGCTGTGCCCGCCGCCCACCAGCACCAGGTCCCTGCTTATCGAACCCGCGGCGAGCACAGCTCAGCCGGCCCCCGCCGCCCAGTGGATGACCGCGGCGCGATCGCCCCGGAACAGCACCTCGCCCTCGCGCTGGGCCAGCTGGTAGTCATACATGGGGTCGTAGTACTGCTCCAGCAGCAGCGCAATCCACTGCCGGTGCAGGGCGAGATCCCCGCTGGCGCCCGCCGCGGCGCAGGCGGCGCTCATGGCGTCGCTCGCCCGCTGGAAGCGCTCGCCGCCCAGGCGCTTGCGGATCCGCCCCAGGTCTTCCTGCAGTTTCTCAGCGTGCCGGGCGCGGCCCCGGTCCCCGTAGAGGGCGGCAAAGCGCCGGCCCAGGTCCAGCACGTAGTCCTCGACAATAACCTCCACCCGCTCCGCCAGGCTCTGCTCCACTACCACCATGGGGCTGCCCGCCATCCGTTGGCGCAGGGTCTCGGGCAGGTACAGGCGACCGACCATGCGGCCCTCGTCCTCGACGAAAACGCGCGTCTGTTCTCCCGCCAGCAGCTTGAGCAGGGCGATACTGAGGGCGTTTTCGAAATCGATCTGGCTGGGCTGGGGCTCCGGCAGCTGGCCGAAAGTGGAGCCCCGGTGCCTGGCCAGGCCCTCCAGGTCCACGCTGCGCGCCAGGGCGTTGATGACCCGGGTCTTGCCGGTGCCGGTTTTGCCGCTGACCAGGATGAGATCCGCCCGCGCCAGGGAGCGCTCGAGCTCCTCCAGCAGGAAGCGGCGCATGGCCTTGTAGCCGCCCAACACCAGCGGGTAGTCGATGCCCTCGTCCCGCAGCCACTGCCGCACCGTCTGCGAACGCAGGCCGCCGCGGAAACAGTAGAGGTAACCCTGCGGATGCCGGCGGGCGAACTCACACCAGCGGGCCAGGCGCTCGGCCCTGCGCTCTCCCGCCACCAACTGGTGACCCAGGCGGATGGCCGCGTCCTGGCCCTGCTGCTTGTAGCAGATGCCGACCCGGGCGCGCTCCTCATCGGTCATCAGGGGCAGGCTGTGCGCGCAGGGAAAGGCCCCGTGGCTGAACTCCGCCGGGGCGCGCATATCCATCATCGGCGCGTCGCTGAGAAACAGCTCCCGGTAGTCAGCGGTATCGGGGCGGGAGGGCATGGCGGGAACGTTACTGCGCCTCGCCGCCGAACAGGGCGAGGATGCGCTGCTGCAGGCTGCCGACGGCGTCCGCCATCAGGGCGAAGTCCGCGTCGAGGCGGGCGGCCTCGTCGCCCTCGGCGATGTCCTCGTTTTCTTTCACCAGTTCATCCGCAAACCTGAGGCGACGCAGGCACAGGTCCTCGGCCAGCACCAGTTGCAGGCGCTCGTCCCAGCCCAGCGACAAACGGGCCACCTGCTTGCCCGCGTGCAAATGAGTTGCCACTTCCTCACTGAGCAAATCAACGCCGCGGCAGCGCACCACGCCGCCCTCCTCGCCGGGTTCGCGCAATTCGCACTCGTCCCCGAGCGCGAAGTCCCCGGGCAGGCTGCGGTGCAGCAGCCAGCCGGTCATCACCGCTACCGGGGCGTTGTTCACCTGGGGCAGCAGCACCGGGAAGCTGCCGATACATTCGCGCAGCAGGTTGAGCAGTTCCTCGGCCCGGTTGGCGCTGGCGGCATCGACGAAGATCCAGTTGGCGCGGGTGTCGATATAGGCGTGCATGCAGGCGCTGCGGCTGAAGGCCCGCGGCAGGCAGTCCTGGATGATTTCGTCTTTCAGGTTGAGGCGTTCCTTGCGATACACCTTGCGCCCCTGGCCCGCCTCGATCTCCCCCACCTTTGCCTCGAGCAGCTCGCGCACCACCGTGGAGGGCAGCAGTTTTTCCTCGCGCCTGAGCTTGAGCAGCAGGCGACCGGCGGCGGCGTGGACCAGCGCGCCATCATCTCCCCCCAGGGGCGGCACCCAGCCCAGCGACAGGGCCTGGGATTTGGCACAGGGCGCAAAGGCGTGTTGGGTCAACTGTGTGCCCAGCTGCTCCGGCGCGAGGGTAAAGGGACTGGTCAGGCGGTAAGCCCGGATATTCTTGAACCACATTAGCTGCTGCTGACTCCGACAAAGGCCGGGGATTGTACCCCACTGGCGGCCAACTGCCAGCGCTGCACGCGCCCCCTGCACACACCCTGCGTTCAGTGCTCGCGCAGGCGCAGGGCGTTGCCCACCACCGACAGGGAACTCATGCTCATCGCGACCGCGGCAAGCATGGGTGAGAGCAGCAGGCCGGTGAAGGGATACAACACCCCGGCGGCGATGGGCACGCCGAGGCCGTTGTAGAGAAAGGCAAACAGCAGGTTCTGCCGCATGTTGCGCACTGTGGCGACGGATACCTGGCGCGCCGCCGCAATGCCTCGCAGGTCGCCTTTCACCAGCGTGACTTGCGCAGTGCTCATGGCCACATCGGTACCCGTACCCATGGCAATGCCGACATCGGCCCGGGCCAGGGCCGGGGCGTCATTGATGCCGTCTCCGGCCATTGCCACCCGGTGACCCTGTGCCTGCAGTGCGGCCACCAGATCGTCCTTGTCCTGGGGGCGCATCTCGCCATGGACCTCATCGATACCCAGTTCGGCGGCTACCGCCTGCGCGGTGGTGAGTCCGTCGCCGGTGGCCATGACGATGCGCAGGCCGCTGGCGCGCAACACCGCAATCGCCTCCGGGGTGGAGGCTTTCACCGGGTCAGCCACCGCCAGCAGGCCCGCGAGCCGGCCGTCCACCGCAAGGTGCATGACGCTGGCGCCCCGGGCCCGCAGGCGTTCTGCCTCCGCTGCAAGGATGCGCCAGTCCACACCCCGCTCATCCATCAACGCCGTGTTGCCCAGGGCCACGGCCCTGCCATCCACCGTGCCGCTCACCCCGACGCCTGAGGCCGATTCGAAGCCCTCCGCCGGTGCCAGCGCCAGTTTGCGCCGCCCCGCCTCGATAACGATGGCCTGGGCCAACGGATGCTCGCTGCCCTGGTCGAGGCTGGCGGCGATGCGCAATACCTCGTCATCGGTAAACTCGCCCGCCGCCGCTACCGCATCGAAGGCCGGCTTGCCAGCGGTCAGGGTGCCGG
>CAYTDW010000475.1:0-3238 GCA_964436585.1 uncultured Halioglobus sp.
TGCCGAGCCGTGGACGTCTGCTGCAGAAGCCGCCATGCGAACCTTCTTAAAAACGAATCCCAAGGGAAAGTTCGGCAGGCACGAATACAGCCTGGCGGACTACGGCTTGACCCGCGAGATCGTGCGCGAGCGATTTGCCGACTACTGCCAGCGATTCAAAGTGCCTTGCAGGGATTAGGCGCATGGTACACAGGGCGCCGCTCAAAAGCGCCATATTCCACGTGACTATGGTCCCGCATAAAACGACGTGTCTTCCTTCGGATCGGGTGTTTCCACCTTCCAGCGTACCGAGCCGAATGGCCGCTCGAGTCCGCGCCGTATACGCTTCGATTCCCCTTTTATCATAAACCTGTCGACGGCCGCCTGGGCATCCCAATCCATCTGGGTAAATCGATCCCGCATCCTCAGGTAATCAGCCCATGTTGGTGTGTGATAGCGCTCTATCCACAGGTTCGGGTCCCCGATATCTCGCGAAATAGACCAGTTGAAGCCGCCGTTACGTAAGCGCATGCGCTGAATCAGCAGCATTGCGTCATAAAAAGCTCGCGCGTTCTCCGGGTCGATCCGATATTCGATCTCAATTACCACGGGCCCAGAGCGCATGCTGATGGGTAGTGCCACCTCCGGCTCGCTTACGATGGGTACCGGTTCCGACGCCGCAATGCTCACCTCCGGCAGGCGCAGGAATAGTGCGAGTAGAGGCAGCGTGAGCATGAACAAGCCTGACGCAATGATCGCCACCTCGAGGGACCAGCTATTCGCTATGGTCCCCCAGAACCATGCCCCGAGGGCGATGCCGCCGGTAAGGAAAGATGAATAGAGCGAGAGAGCCCGCGCTGTGACCCAGCGTGGCACCGAGGTTTGCACCGATATGTTGAACAGCGCAATGGTAAGCATATTCGCGCCACCAACAAAAAAGAGAGCTGTGCAGGTTGATGCCACGGAGCGGCTGAAACCTACGCCCATCAAGGCGAGACCGGACACGATAGCCAGCAGGGCAACCGCTTTCTCGGTACTCAGGTGTTCTCGAAAGATGTTGACCATCAGCGCCCCGGCCACTGCGCCTACGCCGGCGGCGCCAAGCAATATCCCATAAATACCAGCGTCACCTCCAAGCAGGTCTTTCGCAATAAGCGGCGCCAGTGCCGTGGCTGTTGCTCCAGCAAGCCCAAAAGCGAAGGAACGGATGAGCACCGCGCGGATCGGGTGTGAATGGAAAGCGTAGCGGGCGCCAGACACCATCGCGCGGGTGATATGCTCAGGGGGCAAGCGCGAGAGCACCTGGCCGCGTTGCCACAAGAAGAAAGCAAGTATCAGTGGCAGATACGCCAGCACATTGACCGCGAAAGCGGCCTGCGCACCTGCGGCCAGTACGATAACGCCGCCGATTGCCGGGCCAAAGCTGCGTGCAACATTATAACTGATCGTGCCCAGTGCAATCGCGGCCGGCAGTTGCTCCGATTTTACCTGCTCACCAATGGATGACTGCCAGGCGGGATTATAGAGTGCCACCCCCGTGCCAATCAGTGCACAAAACAGCAGCAGAACCCAGGGGGAGGTCAACTCCAGAAATGCCAGCGTTGATAGAATGGATCCAAAAAACGCGGCTATACCAAGACCGAGCATTGCGACCTTTCGACGATCAAAGGTATCCGCGATCGCGCCGGCGGGAAGCGCAACCAACATCAGCGGTAACATCATGGCGGTCTGGACAAGCGCCACCATGCCGGCGGAGGATGTAAGGCGGGTCATTTCCCAGGCCACACCGACGCCCAGGATCAGCTGGCCGAAATTCGCCAGGATACTGGCGGCCCAGATACGCGCAAACACCGGCTCCCGCAGCGGCGCAAGCGCGCCACTTTTGTGTACAGCCAGTGCGCCGCCCGCCGGATCCCTGTTGTTCTGCTGCGAGTCAACTGTCACAGTAACTGGCCGATCCCTTATTTCACCACGACCCTGGCACGGCCGAGGTTCTGGATGCGCGCATAGGGCGTTACGGAATCACCCTCTCGCTGGGAGGCAACCCGCAGGGTAACGAAGTGGGTGCCGGGCCGGTCAAAAACATGGCTGAGTGCGACCGTGACCCTGTCCTGCCCCGCATCCACGATTTGGCCGTCGATCGGAAAGGTCCCCCCGTCATCGATATCCCATTGAGCGGACACGATCTTGCCGGTGCCCGGCGGCAGATCTACCACTGCCACCAGCTCAACGCCGTCGCCTGCATTTACCTCAGCTCGTTCGCCACCATTGGCGGTGAGGGAGACCACCGGCTGGATGCCCCGGCGTGCAGACGCGGAGTCAGGCACTTCGACCTGCCCATCGATCACCTGGTATACCGTGTTGGCGGGTGGCTCGACACCTCTTTCCACCCAGGCACTGAGGTCGCGCAGTGCCTGCTGCAGCACGCCCAGGTAGCTGACGGTGTGGGTAGGGTCGGTCTGCTCCGTAGAGTCGCCGTGGTTGGCGTGGTCGGTCATCCACAGGCGGAAGTTGTCGTCCAGTTTGGGGCCGAGGTACTCTTTCGCCCTGGCGCGGTACCAGTCCGCCTGCCAGGCAAACGCTTCGGTATCGTAAAGGTTTTCCAGAAGGATCATTTTGCCCTGGAATCTGCCGGTCTGGTCGGTGCCGGTTGCCCCGCGAGCAAAGAGGGGGCCCAGCAACACCGGGCGTTGGGGGTAGATGGGCTTACCCTCGCCGTCCCGAAACTGATCCCAGACGGTGAAATCGCTGCCGGGAACCTGGTGGCGGTGATAGGTCTGTACCGCGAGAAAGTTCCTGTTGTCAAAGAGCAGTTCATCGCCGACCTTCAGGCTGGCGAGTGCCTGCTCCGATCCCGGGCTCAATATCACAAGATTATTCTCAAGCCTGGCCATGGGCAGGCGAGTGCCTGCCGCATCCCCGGAAACCACAAGCAAGTCTGAACCCAGGGTGTTCTTTTGCGGCACTTCGGCGACCTGGATGGCGACCGGTGTCCGGGAGCCGTGTTCGCCCAGTTGGGCTTTCCAGGCATCGTCTGCCAGGCCGTGGGGACGGCCCGCCAGGTGGCCGACCTCGAGCCCCATCGCCATGGCCTCTTCCGCACTGATCAGCTTTTGGATCGAGGTTTTGTGGTGAATCAGGGCGTTTTTCAGTGACTCGGTAGGCTGGTAGCCTTCGTAGCCGGGTTTGCTCCAGAAATCTTCAAAGTAGGAGGGGTCGGCCGCCACGACGGCGGGAAACAGGAGTGCGAAGGCGTGCA
>CAYTDW010000476.1:0-3228 GCA_964436585.1 uncultured Halioglobus sp.
ATTTCCGCAAGCTCCTCCTCGGTACAGATTCCGTGCTCAAGCAAGAGCGCGCGGGTTTTAGGTACCGGCCAGTTTTCCCTGGCGACCGCCAATTCCTCCTTTGTCAGGTGATTGGTATCACCCACTCCGGCGTGGGGCCCGAGGCGGCAGGTCAGGGCCTCTACGAACACCGGGCCGTTGCCGCTGCGCACCTCGTCGATGACAGCTTTCATACCATTGTGGAAGGCCACCGGGTCATTGCCGTCCAGCTTGACGCCCTTGAAGCCATAGCCCGCGGCGCGGCTGGCAAAGTCCGTGCTGGCGGTGTAGTCGGGTATCCGGGTGTACTCCCCCATCTGGTTGTTCTGGCACAGGAAGATCACCGGTAATTTCCACAGTCCGGCCAGGTTCATAGCCTCGTGCACAGCACCGATACTGGTGGCTCCATCACCGAAATTGACTATGGTCACCGCGCCGGTGCCGCGCATCTTGCTGGCCAGGGCAATGCCATTGGCGATGGGCGCGCCAGCCCCGACGATGGCCGTAGTCAACATGGACCCGGAGTCGGGGTCCGAGATGTGGGGAGAGCCGCCCTTACCCTTGTTGACGCCGTCCACCCGGCCCAGTGCCTCGGCGAAGAGCCCCTTCAGCGGCACGCCCTTGGCTACCTGGTCATGAATCCCGCGGTAGATCGTGACCATGTAGTCCTTGTCGCTCACCAGGGGAGCGATGGCCGCCGGTATGGCTTCCTGGCCCGTCAGTGGCCAGTAGGTGAACTGGAATTTACCACTGGAAAGCCCTGCCTGGATGGCCTTGTCCACTTCATGGATGCGCGCTATCTGGCGATAAATCTCCCGCAGCGTATCGCGCTCTATTGGAAGATCCTTTGACTTCGCGTCAGCTGCCATCGGTAGTTCTCCTGATTAGCATCGTTTATTTCACAACCATAGTAACGTATTTTGAAAATAAGCCTTTTCGGGCCTGAAGCATCCCTGTGCCCGACCCAATATCCATCTATCCAACAATGGTGTTCATTATCTACAGGCTGGCACCGAAAGTAAATACTGGCGACGCACACAGGCCCGTATTGACACCACCCTGCTACCCGTCCGGCACGGTGAATCCGGCCTCGGGATACCCTCACCTCACTCCGCCTTGCGGCGGGCCTTCGGGATCAGGCGCCGGTAGTCCTTGAGTGACCGGTCGATGCAGCTGGCAAAAAAATCGATATCCGGAAGGATATTTTTGTCGGATATGATGTTGAATATCATGCGGCCATTGTAGCTCCCGACTGCTACAAACAGCCCCATACCATTGCCCAGGGGCGCAAGACCGTACTGATGGGTGCATTTGGCTCCGGCCATGTATTGCGGGGTGGGGGAGCCGGGGACGTTGGAAACAAACAGGTTGCAGAACCTTGGCGTAAATCGCTCGTTGGACATGATACGCGCCAGTGCCGCGACTGTCGCGCTGGGAATGTGTTGGATCAGGTCGGTTAACATACGGGCACCCATTCCGGATTCGGCTGCCTTGCTGGCGGCAGTCAGTCTCCTGACTGCCTTCAGTCGCTGGAGCGGATCGTCAATATCGGTGCCGATGGGCAGGGTCATGGCAGAAAGGCTGTTGCCGGATTCCTGCGCATTTGCATCGCTCTTTCTCGCATTCACCGGACACCAGGCAATCAGGGAGGTTTCGGGCAATTCGTTGTGTTTTTGCAAATAGCTGCGCAGGGCGCCCCCCACAATGGCCAGTGCCACGTCATTGATCGTGGCGCCATCCACCAGGGACTTGATCTGCTTGAACTCGTCCAACGGGTAATTCAACGCGTCAAACACTTTATGCGGAGATACCGACCCATTGAACCGGGTTTCGGGTATGACCGGACCCGCTTTTTCCTCCTTTTTGCGGTTAGCAATACTGGCTTTCGCTGCACCGAGAAGCTCGGGGGTAACCTTCAACAACGAACTGGTCATTTTGACCGGAGAACTGATTGTACTACGCGCTGCGCGTTTCAGCAGATCGCTCGAGACCGGCCTTCTACCCAGTTCGGTCACGGGATCGCCCAATTCGATCACCGGTGTGCCACGGACATCCCGGTCACTCAGGGCGGCCATCAAGCGGGATGCAGCGATGCCATCCACTGCCGCATGATGGAGCCGAATCATCACGGCGTAACTATTTCTTGCGAATCCCTCGACATTGTCCAGCCCCTCCAGGACATGGATATCCCAGAGCGGCCTGTTCATATCCATTGGCCTGCTGAAATGGCGTGAAACCGCCGAGGCAAACGCATGCCAGTCGCCGGGTTCAGGAATTCGACTGTGGGTGACATGGGCCTCGAGATCGAAATGTTCGTCCGCCACCCAGTAGGGATGATCGATGTTGAACGGTGGCCGGTAAAGCTTCTGCCTGAACACGGGTGAAATATGCACGCGGCTGTTGATATGCGCGATGATATCCCTCAGCCCGACCTTGCCTGAAGGTGCGGTGGCCGGGTCGTAAACATTGACGCCCATGACATGCGTGAGGTTATTCGGTGTCTGCGCATAAATGAACTGCGCATCCTGGGCGCCCAGTTGCTGGTACATGTTGCTACTCTCCTTCGTCAAAGACCCTGTCCGCCGATCGGAGGCCCTCTATCCTGGACACCTCCATCCGTCGGGACAGGTCGCGGAATTCCCGCAGTAATACCCTGCGCTGTGCAGCCGTTTCCGGGGTGGTCTCGCCGGCAAGCGCCATATTCTCGATCAGCTTGAAGCCATTTTCGAACAGGGTCTTTGCTATCGATGCCTCGCTGGTTATGCGGCGCATGAGGTAGGCGAACCTGCCCTCCTTGATTGCCTTGCTCACACAGTTCGCCTCATCGATCACCTCACCCGGCTTTAGTCCGTTCATAATCCACAGCACGACGGTGTAAGCCTCAACCAGCGGCAGAAAAACAGCATGCCCGATCAGCGGCTGGAAGCGATTGAGCAGGCTGTGCAGCCTGTCTCCGCCCTGCTCCAGTTTTGCCTGCCAATCGTCATCCACCCGGCCCAGTTCCGTTTCGAGGTTCGCTCGAAACTCCTCTTTATCAGGATAGAAAAACTCGAATTTGAACAGGTCGCGCAAACGGCCGGTTTCCGCCCAGAACACCTCCACCGCCGGCTGCCGGTGTAACTCCCGCGCTTTCAGCAGGGACAGTTCGATGATCGCCCGATCGAGGAAGTGGTGGATGATGGTATTGCGGTAATAGCTCGCTACCGGATG
>CAYTDW010000477.1:0-3227 GCA_964436585.1 uncultured Halioglobus sp.
CGACGTTATCGCCTACGTTGTCAGCGATGGTCGCGGGGTTGCGCGCGTCATCCTCGGGGATGCCGGCTTCCACCTTGCCCACCAGGTCGGCGCCCACATCGGCGGCCTTGGTGTAAATGCCGCCGCCCACCCGGGCGAACAATGCCTGCAGCGACGCGCCCATGCTGAAGGTCAGCACCGCGGTGGCGACCTGCACCAGGCGGTAGCCGTCGGTCGACGCCGGCGTCAGCGAATCGATCAGCAGGAACCAGCCGGCGCAGCTGGCCAGGCCCAGCCCCACCACCACCAGGCCGATCACCGCGCCGCTCCTGAAGGCTACCCGCAGACTCTGCCCGAGGGAGGTGCGGGCCGCGGCGGCTGTGCGGGTGGACGCCAGGGTGGCCGTTTGCATGCCGACGTAGCCCGCCAGCGCTGACAACAAACCGCCGCTGAGGAATGTCAGTGGCAGCCAGGCGTTCTGCAGGCCAAAGCCCCAGGCCAGCACTGCGAACAGGGCGGCCAGTGCCGCAAAGACCAGCGCCATGACGCGGTACTGCTGGCGCAGGTACGCCATCGCGCCCTGGCGCACATGCCCCCCGATCCGGCGCATCAGCTCGGTGCCCGGGTCCCGGCGCAGCATTTCCCGGAAGAACACGCCGGCGAACACCAGCGCGGCCAGCGCGGCGGCGGGCGCCAGCCAGAACAGTGGTTCGGTCATGAGCTGTTACCTTTGCCTGGCATCTGCGCGGCCCGCCTAGAATTCGACAGCCGGGGCCTGGGCAGAGCGCCACCAGCTGTAGTGCTGGGTTTCCAGTTCGGTCACGGAGGGAAAGCGGTAGAAGGCGAAATCCTGCTGGTCGCCCACGTAGAAACCGCCGCGGATGGTGCGATAGAACACGCCGTCGTTGACCTGTTTCAGCACCAGCTTGCTGCTCTTGCCATCGCCCCGCAGCAGCGCCGTCAGCACGTCCCGCAGATGATCCATATTGGGGTAGGGAAGGTCGCTCGCCAGGCCGTTCACCGGGTCTTTGGCAAGCCCGCGCAGGGACAGCTGGGAGAACGCGATGCGTGGCACGTGCACGGGTCGCGCAGGGTCGGTGATGGCCCGGCAGAATGCCAGCGGTTCCAGCAGGCTGGCCACCAGGGGGTCGATGGGGCAGAACTCCTGGTAGAGGTGGGCGCGGCGCTCCGGTTCGCTGACATAGTCCGCGCGGTCCAGGGCCAGGGTGCGGCCGTCCCGGGTCACCAGGTAAAGCCTGCCCAGCGCGGCCACCGGTATCCTCGACAGCACCCGGTAGATCGACAGGTAGACCGACTTCTTGGGGCTGCCGTCGGCTTTGGCCACGCAGCGCTCGGGCACCAGGTCCAGCGGGAACTCGCCGGGCGGCAGGCGGGCGGGGTCCACTGCAAAAAAAATCGCCTCCCCCCGCGAGTGGGCCCGGGTGCCGACCGCGTAATAGCGACCGAAGGCCATCGGCTCGAGCATCGAGGCGATCAGGGCCTGGGGAATCAGCGACAGGTACAAGTACGTAGTGGTCATGACTGCCTCCACTAAACATTATCAGCCTGCCCCGGCAACGCCACCTTGATTTGAATCAGCGAAGCCTGTCAGCTGATGGTCACGCCAGTCTGAAGTGGAGCGCGCCTTTCTCCGCCGGGGTCACCAGGATGGGCTGCCCGGCACGCACCGGGCCCAGCATGGCGGTCACCGTGCAGGGATCGGTGGCGTTGGCGACGAAATGGGCGCCCTCTTCCGTCGCGGCGATCACCACCGCCTGCACCGGCGCGCCAGCGCGGTAGTTCACCACGTAACTGACAATGCCGCCCGCGCTCGGGGCTTCGACGATCGGCCTCGACGGAATCAAATCGCGGCTGAGCTTCGTGTCGGCCCCGGCCCAGTCCACGCGGGACGGTTCGCGGGACAAAATACCCGCCGCGTGCTTGGACAGGATGCCGCCCATGGCCACTACCAGGGCATAGGCCGCAGGCGCATGGCGCAATCGGGCCACCGCCTCGGCCAGCGAATGCAGGCTGTAATTGTTCCCCGGCCCGCCAAAATAGGGCAGGCCGCCGGTCAGGGTCAGGGGCCGCGAGCCGTCCACGGGCAGGCCGAGATACTCCGCCGCGCTGGACACCGCACAGGCGAAGCAGCTGTAGATTTCCACCAGGTCGATATCGGCAATGGTCCTGCCCGCGAGGGCGAAGCTGCGATCCAGCACCGCTTCCGCCATGGCCGAGCGGCCCGGGTCGGCGCGCTCGCTCAGGTTGTGGTCAACACCCTCGGCCATGCCGTGCAGGAATACCCAGTGCTCCCGCGGAATTCCCAGCCGGCGCGCCGCGCCGACACTGCACAACAGCACCGCGGCCCCCTGGTTGACGCCATCCTGGGCGACCATGCGTTTGGTATAGAGGTGGTTCAACGGCTCGGCGGCCAGGATCTCATCCGCCGCCAGAGCCTGCGGGAACTGGGCATAGGGGTTGGCGGCCGCCACTGCGCTGAGGGATGCCAGCAGGCGGGCCATCGCCGCCCGGTGCTGCGCGACCGTGCGCCCCGCGGCGAAGGCACGGGCCTGGTCGATCAGTGCGTAATAGGCCATCGGCGCCAGCAGGCCGTTGCTGAGTTCCTGCATGGTGACGAACATATCGCCCCAGCCGCGATCCTCCAGCGGGAAGTCGCCGCCGTCGAAGGTTTCGCTCCAGTCCAGGCTTTGGCCTGAGCGCTCGGCGCTGCGCTGGTTGCGGATGGCCTCGGCGCCGGCCAGCAGCACCACGGAGCGTTCACCGCGGGCAATATCCCGCGCGAACTCGATGACCCGACTCAAGGGTTCGTTGCCACCCACCTGGCCGTAGATGCAGTGGGCCGGCGCGGCGCCGATGGCGCGCGCCACCGACAGCGGCGGGTTGTCGCTGCGCCCGAAGGGACAGGGCTTGATGCCCATCGAATCCGTGAACAGGCGGGTGACGGAAATGGTGTCGATAGCGCCGGCAAGAAGACCCTCGCCGCCGGCGTGGGCCAGGGCGCGCCTGGCCGCCTCGGACGCCAGCATCATCGGCGAGTCGGCGGTCGCGCCGCGCTCCACCACCTGGCCGGCCCCCACCAGTATCGGGGTGTTTTCCGGCAAGTTATCCGACGTTGTCATCGCTCCGGTCCCTGGCAATTCTGCAGGGTCGGGAGTTTATCAGGCGTTGACGACCTTGTCGGCAGCGGTCTGCCCCGTGAGGTACTCCTCGTAGCTGCCCTGGAAGTC
>CAYTDW010000478.1:0-3221 GCA_964436585.1 uncultured Halioglobus sp.
ATCCTGTTCCTGGTCATCGTCGCCCCGCTGTGGCTCACCATGCACTATCGCAGTGTGAACCGCGCGTCCCGCGGCCTGACGCGGGAGGATCGGGAGTCGGTTGAACAGATGCTGGTAACAGTCGATAAACTGACCGACAGGATCGAGGCACTGGAAGCGATCCTGGACGCAGATCACCGCGAATGGCGCCGCCAGGTCGACCGCCAGGGTCGCGACCAGGCCGCGAGGGAGGGCTAGGGGTATGGCTACAGAGCGCGCTCGCCAGGGCGAGTACGAGACAGGTGGCTACCGCCGCAAACAGGACCGCTTCCGTGCCCGCAAGGCCGCAGGCTGGGGTATGAACCTGTATCGCAACACCCGCGACGGCAAAATCGGCGGGGTCTGTGCGGGGCTGGCCGATCACTGGGACATCGCCCCCTGGGTCGTGCGGCTGAGCTGGGTCGCCGCCTTCCTGTTCACCGGTTCCCTGGCCCTGTGGGTGTACCTGGCCGCCTGGATCCTGCTGGCGCCGCGGCCGAGCCGGTGGGCGGACGGCGGCAGTCGTGCCACCGGTCCCGAATACGCGGAGGCGGTGGTGGAGATGGAGTACGATGAGCGCCACCACGATTACCGGCCGCGCAAGGTTTTCCGCTATGCGGACAGCAGCAGCGAGCGCCTGCGGCGTGCCAGGGAGCGGCTGGATGCCGCCCTGGCGCGGGTGGAGGACATGGAGTCCTATGTCACTTCCCGCCGCTACGAGCTGAACAAGGAATTTTCCCGACTTTAGCGCACCAGGTCACACTCCCGGCGGCGAGGTGTGCGAATCACCACTTTTCCGGGCTATCCGGCCCGAAAAATATTGGCTATGCTCGTGCCACTAGTTTCCCTGTTGCGGGTGGCTCTGTGGGTTCTGGCAGTTTTCGGTACGCTATCGGCATGGCGGGTGCGCAGTGGTAAACGGAGCGGAACCGATGGTGCCGCCGCCCGCAGCGCTGTTGTCCCTCACCGAGGCCCACCGGGCCGTGGCGGAAATCCTCTCCCTTAATCTCAGCCGCCGGCACCTGCGCAGAATAGCCCCCAGCGGTGACGGCCACCCGGTGATGGTACTGCCGGGTTTTATGGGAGATGATGGCTACAACGCGGCCTTGCGGCGATTTCTCGGGGGACTCAATTACGCGGTGCACGGCTGGGGCCTGGGGCGCAACCTGGGCCCGCGGGGCGGGGTGCTGGAGGGTCTGAGGGAGCGCATCCATGCGCTGCACGACCGCTACGAGCAGCCGGTGTCGCTGGTGGGCCACAGTCTCGGCGGAATCTTCGCCCGGGAAATCGCCCGTGAATACCCCGAGAAGGTGCGCCAGGTGATCTCCCTCGGGAGCCCCTTCGGCCGGGGCCGCATGACGGCCTCCGTGCCCGCCCGCTTGTTCAGTGCGCTGAACCCGCCCCGGGAGCTACCCGTCGATGAGGACATTATCCACCTGGCGCCGCCGGTCCCGTTCACCGCGATTTATTCCAAGGGCGACGGCATCGTCAATTGGCAGACCACCGTGCAACAGGATCACCATCAGCGCAGCCAGAATATACAGGTGCGCGGCAGTCACTGCGGCATGACCCTCAACCCGGTGATCTGGTACCTGGTGGCTGATCGCCTGGCCACCCACCCCGACCGCTGGCAGCCCTTCCAGCGCTCCAGCTGGCGCAGCCTGTTCTACCCCGCGGTGGACTGACGCCGCTTAAAACAGCTCGAACTGATCCGCGTTTGCCTTGTGCGCAGCGCCGCGCGACATCGCGGGTGCGGTGAACAGGTCGGTGCGCCCGCCGGAGCTGGCTTCGCCCTGCACGAGTTCCAGGCGCTTGCAACTCACCCTGAAACGCTGTGCCAGCAGGTCGGCGAAGGTGCCCGTGCCGCGCATGCGATGGCCGAAGCGCGCGTCGTAATCGGCGCCCCCGCGGCACTGGCGCAGTACGCTGATCACGTGCTTCGCCCGCAGCGGGTAGTGCTGCTGCAGCCACTCAAAAAATAGATCGCGTATCTCCAGCGGCAGGCGCAGCAGCAGGTAGGCCGCGCCCGTTGCGCCGGCTTGCTTCGACCTTTCCAGGATGGTTTCCATCTCGCTGTCGTTGAGGGCCGGAATGACAGGGGCGAACAGCAGGGTGACCGGTATGCCCGCGGCGGCCAGGGCCGCCATCGCCGCCAGCCTGGCTGCACCGGAGGCAGCCCGGGGTTCGAGCAAGCGCTTCAGGTCGGCATCCAGGGTGGTGATACTGATGGCGACCGAGCACAGGCCCTGGGCCGCCATGTCCCCGAGGATGTCGATATCGCGCGTCACCAGCGCGCCCTTGGTGATAATCGCCACCGGGTGGCGTTGGCGCTGCAACACTTCCAGTATCTGCCGGGTGATGCGGTATTCTTTCTCCACGGGCTGGTAGGGGTCGGTGTTGGCGCCGAGGGTGATGCTGCTGCAGGCGTATCCGGGCCTGGCCAACTCGCGCTCCAGCAGGGCGGCGGCGTTGCGCTTGTAAGTGAGGCGGGTTTCGAAATCCACTCCCGGGGACAGGTCGAGGTAGGCGTGGGTGGGCCGGGCGTAACAGTAAACGCAACCGTGCTCGCAACCCTGGTAGGGGTTGATCGACTGGCTGAAAGGAATGTCCGGCGAGCTGTTGCGGGAAATGATGCTGCGCGCGTCCACTGGTCGGCACTCGGTCACCGGGCTGGGGCCGATTATGCCATCGTCCCACTCAACCCGGGTTGGCTGGTAGCGGCTGCCCTGGTTGCTGAGAGCGCCGCGCCCCTTGCGCACGCTGCGCTGCCCCACGATGATGTCGCCCTGGTCTGCCATGTCAAAGGCCGGTGCTTCCCCTTACTGTACAAAAAAACAGTATACCCCTCACTTGGGTCGGCGCAAGCTTTTGCTTTAGTCTGCCTGCACCATCGAACTCGCGACAGGGTACTTGATGCTGCACCGCATCTGGCTGGGCTTTTTTGTCGTCGCCTTCATCAGCGCGCTTTACCACTGGCTCGGCCTGGGCGACGCCGCCGTATTCCAGCGCATGGTGACAGCCCTGTTCGACATGGCCGGGCTGTCGGTGGAACTGGCCATCGGCCTGGTCGGGCTGATGGGGCTGTGGCTGGGCATCGTGGCGGTAGGGGAGGCCAGCGGGCTCATCGACAGGCTGGCCCGGGCGCTGTCACCCCTGTTCACCCGCTTGATGCCGGGGGTGCCAGCCGGTCATCGCGCAGAAGG
>CAYTDW010000479.1:0-3217 GCA_964436585.1 uncultured Halioglobus sp.
AGCGGACCACGGTGAGGTACCGGTAGGCGCCGTGGTGGTGCGCCACGGTCAGGTGCTGGGTGAGGGCTGGAACCAGGTGATTGCGGCGGCGGATCCAACCGCCCACGCGGAAATCGTCGCGCTGCGCGCGGCGGCCCGGCAGGTCGGCAATTATCGGCTGCCTGAGGCCATACTCTATGTGACCCTCGAGCCCTGCACCATGTGCGCCGGCGCCATGGTCCACGCCCGCATCGCGCAACTGGTGTTCGCTGCCAATGAACCCAGGGCCGGCGTGGCCTGCAGCCGCTGCCGCTTGCTGGATGAGCCCTGGTACAACCATCGCGTCAGCTGGCAGGGGGGGGTGCTGGCCGAGGCCAGCGGCGAGAAGCTGCAGGCCTTTTTCCGCAGCCGCAGGTAAGCGCCCTCACAAGGCCTGGAGCTCGCTGCCTCGCAGGATTTCCGGCAAGTAGTCCTCCATCCTGAGCGGCGGCAAGGGCTTGTTCTCCGAGATATCCTGCCAGTTCAGGATATCCTGGTAGTGGCGGATGTTTTTTACGAAGTGGAAGGCCTGGCCGCCCGGGGCATAGCCGTAGCGCGTATCCTTGAAACTCGACTGCTTCTGCAGCAGCGGCAGGCGAATCATCACGTCGTCCCAGCTGTTGGGATCACCGCCCTGGCGCTGGGTCAGCACCCTGGCGTCCTCCAGGTGGCCCAGCCCCATGTTATAAGCCGCCAGCGCGAACCAGGTGCGGTCGGGTTCGCGAATGCTCCTGGGCAGGCGGCGTTTGAGGTCTTTGAGGTAGCGCGAGCCGCCGCGCAGGCTCTGCAGGGGATCCAGCCGATCACTGACACCGACCTCCCGCGCCGTGCGCTCGGTGAGCATCATGAGTCCGCGCACGCCTGTCGGCGAGGTCGCCAGCGGGTCCCAGTGCGACTCCTGGTAGGCGATGGCCGCCAACAGCTGCCACTCCATCTGGTATTCACGGGCTACCTGCTCGATCAACTCCCTGAATTGCGGCAGGGTAGTCCGGATATTGAGATTGAAGGCCTGGGAGTGCTCCCGCGACAGTCCCTCGCCCCGACGGAAGTATTGCTCGCGCAGGCGCTCCAGGCTCCCGTCGTCCCGCAGCCGCAGGAAGAACTGGTCGATGTAGGCCTGCAGGCGGGTGTTGTCGGTGGCGGGCGCCAGGTACCAGACCAGGTCAAGCTCCCGGTCCGGCAGCAGGTCAAAGGCCACATTCAGCTGGGGGTAGAGCCCGCTCTGCGGCTCGAATTCATTCGAGTTGACGATAGCCAGTTCAGCCTCCCCGGCATCGAGCATACCCAGAAGCTCCATCGCGTCGGCGCCTGCCACCTCCCGCCACTCCAGGTCGGCCAATGCCTCTTCCCGCAGCCTGCGCAACTCCCCGGCGTTGCCGCCATCCGCCAATACCACAATGCTCCTGCCCACCAGGTCCGCCACGCGCTCGGGGCGCGCACTTCCGACCACATACACGACCTGCGGCCTGATTTTTTTATATCCGGTGGAATGCGGGAACTCGCGGGCACGCTCGGCGGTGAGGATGAGTCCCGCTGCCGCCACGTCGGCTTCGCCCCGGGTCAGTGTCTCGAACAGGGCCTCCAGGGTGAACGCCGTGCTGATCTTCAGTTCAACGCCCAGGTCCTTTGCCAGCAGGCTCGCCAGCGCGTACTCGAACCCGTTCTCGCCTTCCCGGTCGAGGTAATAGGTGGTAGGGCTGTTGCGGGTCACCACCCGCAGTTCGCCCCGGGACTGGATGCGCTGCAGGGCGTCACCGCCGTCGCTACAGGCGCTGAGCAGCTGCAGCAGGGCCACGCTGCAGGCGAGGGCGATGACAGGTGCGCGTCGATGCATACACGCCCATTCTAGCCGGAGAGTCAAGTACAGCACAGTCCGGCCTCGAAGCGAGAATAGCCAGTCGGGACTCGCCGTGAATACTTCCATGTAGGCTCGTATCGCGCGACCATGCGATCAACGGTCCCACCTGGCTATTCTCGCTTCGAGGCCTACATGCTCATATTCGGCTTCAGTGCCTTTGGCCTTAACCTGGGCGCGGCAAATACAGTACAATGCCGCCTCCAATTTTTCCCTCCGAGCGGAGCTTTTCCCAGCATGTTGACCTTGCGCGGTGCCCCTGTTTTGTCTGATTTCCGCCTCGACAAGCTGGCGCAGAAACTGGCCCGTATCGACCCCGGTGTCCGGCTGCTGCACACCGAGTATGTGCATTTCGCCGAGTTGCAGTCACCCCTTGGCGACGCGCAGCGGCAGGTGCTGGAAAACCTGTTGCAATACGGCCCCGGCCATTCCCGGGCGCCGGCCGCGGACCTGTCCGGCGCCTCCCTGCGGCTGGTGGTGCCGCGGGCCGGGACCATCTCCCCTTGGTCGAGCAAGGCCACCGATATCGCCCACAACTGCGGACTGGCCCAGGTAGTGCGGCTGGAGCGGGGCGTGGCATGGTACTTCCAGCTGCCCGCGGCCCTGCCCCCGGAGCGGCACGCGGCGCTGGACCAACTCGTTCACGACCGGATGACGGAGTCCGTGCTCGAGAGTTTCGATAGGGCCGGGCAATTGTTCCGCCATGCCGCGCCGGCGCCCCTGTCCGTGGTGGACGTGCTGAGCGGGGGGCGCGAGGCCCTGGCAGCGGCGGATCGCCAGCTGGGCCTGGCCCTGGCCGACGATGAAATAGACTACCTGGTCGAGAGCTTCGCCCGGCTCGGGCGCAACCCCACGGATGTGGAGCTGATGATGTTTGCCCAGGCCAACTCCGAGCACTGCCGGCACAAGATATTCAATGCCGGCTGGACCATCGACGGCGAACAGCAGCCGCACTCGCTGTTCGGGATGATCCGCAACACCCACCAGCGCGGTGGCCAGAATGTACTGTCGGCCTACTCGGATAACGCGGCGGTGGTCAGGGGTCATCGCGCCGGGCGTTTCTACCCCGACCCGGACAGCTGCGAGTACCGCTTTCGTGAGGAAAACATCCACCTGTTGATGAAGGTCGAAACCCACAACCACCCCACGGCGATCGCACCTTTTCCCGGTGCCGGCACCGGCGCCGGTGGCGAGATTCGCGATGAGGGCGCCGTCGGCCGGGGTTCCAAGCCGAAAGTGGGCCTGACGGGCTTTTCTGTCTCGAACCTGCAGATTCCCGGCTACCACCAGCCCTGGGAGCAGGACTACGGCAAGCCGGGGAGGATCGTGTCGGCCCTGGATATC
>CAYTDW010000480.1:0-3201 GCA_964436585.1 uncultured Halioglobus sp.
GTTCTTTGCGCTGCCCCAGTCGCCCCAGCTGTTCAAGCAGCTGCTCATGGTGGCCGGTTTCGACCGCTACTACCAGATCGCCAGGTGTTTCCGCGACGAGGACCTGCGGGCCGACCGCCAGCCCGAGTTCACCCAGATCGATATCGAGACCTCTTTCCTCGACGAGAATGGCATCATGGAGATCGCCGAGCGCATGGTCCGCGAGCTGTTCCGCTCCGTGCTGGGTGTTGAGCTTCCCGTCATGCCCCATATGCCGTATGCCGAAGCCATGGAGCGCTACGGCTCGGACAAGCCGGACCTGCGCATTCCGCTCGAACTGGTCAGCGTCGATGACCTCATGCAGCAGGTCGAGTTCAAGGTGTTCCGCGGCCCCGCCGACGATCCGCAGGGCCGGGTGGCGGCCCTCAAGGTGCCTGGTGGCGCGACCATCAGTCGCAAGGAGATCGATGACTACACCAGCTATGTGTCGATCTTCGGTGCCCGCGGACTCGCCTGGATCAAGGTGAATGACATCGACGCAGGTGTCGCCGGCCTGCAGTCGCCCATCCTCAAATTCATGCCCGAGGACATCGTAGCCAGGATGATGCAGCGCCTGGGTGCGGCCAATGGCGACATTATCTTTTTCGGCGCGGATCGGGCGAAGGTGGTCAACGAGGCCCTGGGCGCCCTGCGCCTCAAGGTCGCCGCGGACCAGGGCCTGGTGCGTGAGGGCTGGGCGCCCTTGTGGGTGGTCGACTTCCCCATGTTCGAGCTGGACGGAGCAGGCAGGTGGACGCCACTGCACCATCCCTTTACGGCGCCTGCCGGCAGCGTGGAAGAACTGGCGACGAATCCGGGCGCTGCCCTGTCCCGGGCCTACGACATGGTGCTCAACGGGTGCGAGCTGGGCGGGGGAAGCATCCGTATCTACCAGCGCGACATGCAGGAAGCGGTATTCCGTATTCTCCATATCGACGAGGCCGAGGCCGAAGAGAAGTTCGGTTTCCTGCTCAAGGCCCTGCAGTATGGCGCCCCGCCCCACGGTGGGCTGGCGTTTGGCCTGGACCGGCTGGTGATGCTGATGACCGGCACCCACTCAATCCGCGATGTGATCGCCTTCCCCAAAACCCAGACGGCGCATTGCCTGCTGACCGATGCCCCCGGCGATGTGAGCCAGCACCAGTTGCGCGAATTGAGTATCCGCCTGCGCCAGACCCGGGAAGCGGCGGACAAGCCGTGATGTAACTCCATCACCTATATTATAGAAGGAAGACTTTCGCCGCTGCCGGTGCTGATAAATACTGTAAATTTGTACATAATGTGCATCTGGCGCATCCCGCGGACAACTGCATGACGCTCATCCTGGGGATTGACCCCGGTTCCCGCAAAACCGGCTTCGGCATAATCAATTACGTCTCCGGGCGCAGCGAATATGTCACCAGCGGCGTGATTCGCTTACCCGATGGAAACCTGCCCGAACGACTCAGGATCATCTACGCCAGCGTCACTGAACTGGTGGAACTGCACGGCCCCAGTGAGCTGGCGATAGAGCAGGTATTCCTGGCCAAGAGTCCCGGTTCAGCCCTCAAGCTCGGCCAGGCGAGAGGGGCGGCCATTGTCGCCTGCGTGACCCGCGATATGCAGGTGGCGGAGTACTCCGCCCGCCAGATCAAGCAGTCGGTGGTCGGCACGGGGGCGGCGGATAAATCCCAGGTGCAGCACATGGTGAAGGCACTGCTGAAACTTGCCGCCGAGCCCCAGGAAGATGCGGCCGATGCGCTGGCGGCAGCGCTGTGCCATGCGCATACCCGGCAGAGCCTGATAAACATGGCGGGCGCCAAATCCATCCGCCGGCGCCGACTGCGCTGACAGGGCACACCCGATGATAGGCACGATACGAGGCACCCTGGTGCACAAGCAGCCCCCCGATATCCTGGTGGAAGTGGGCGGTGTGGGTTATGAAATCCAGGTGCCGATGACGACGCTGTTCCAGTTGCCGCCAATCGGGGACGAGGTTTTCCTGGCGACCCATTTCGTCGTGCGCGAGGATGCCCAGCTGCTCTATGGATTTATCGACGAGCGCGATCGGCGCCTGTTCCGCCAGCTGATCAAGGTCAGCGGAGTGGGACCGAAGCTTGCGCTCACCATTCTCTCGGGCATGGACGCGGGCAGTTTCGCCCGCTGTGTGCAGCGCGATGACATGTCCTCGCTGGTAGCCCTGCCCGGAGTGGGCAGGAAAACCGCGGAGCGGCTGCTGGTGGAAATGCGCGACAAGCTGAAAGACTGGATCGGTGCCGGCGGCGGCGCACCGGGTGTGGCGGCGGGAGAGCGCGCGGCACATTTTAGCGATATCGTCGCGGATGCCGAGGGCGCCCTTATCGCCCTGGGCTACAAACCCCAGGAGGCGAGCCGGATGGTGGTGGCGGTGAATGATGACAGCGTGACCAGCAGCGAGGACCTGATTCGGCGGGCCCTGAAGTCAACGGTGAAGGCTTGAGGATCCAGGCATGATTGAGACGGACCGCCTGATTGCGCCGACCGCCCAGACCCCGCGGGAAGATATCATCGACCGGGCTATCCGGCCGCGGACGCTGGAGGAATACGTTGGCCAGAAAGTGGTGCGCGAGCAGATGGCTATCTTCCTGCAGGCCGCGCGCGCCCGCGGTGAGCCGCTGGACCACACGCTCATTTTTGGGCCCCCCGGGCTGGGCAAAACCACCCTGGCCAGCATCATCGCCAATGAAATGGGTGTGTCCCTCAAGACCACATCCGGGCCGGTGCTGGAGAGGGCGGGGGATATCGCCGCGCTGATGACCAACCTCGAGCCCGGGGATGTGCTGTTTATCGACGAAATCCACCGGCTCAGCCCCGTGGTGGAGGAGGTGCTGTACCCGGCGCTGGAGGATTACCAGCTGGATATCATGATCGGTGAGGGCCCCGCGGCCCGCTCGATCAAGCTGGAACTGCCGCCATTCACCCTGGTGGGCGCCACCACCCGGGCAGGCCTGCTCACTTCGCCCCTGCGGGACCGGTTTGGTATCGTCCAGCGCCTCGAATTCTACGAGGTGGCGGACCTCGCCCATATCGTGGCGCGCTCTGCGGGCATCCTGGGTATCAGCCTCGACCCGGCGGGGGCCGCCGAAATTGCCCGGCGCGCGCGCGGCACCCCGCGCATCGCCAACCGCCTGCTGCGCCGGGTGCGCGACTACGCCGAGGTGAAGG
>CAYTDW010000481.1:0-3197 GCA_964436585.1 uncultured Halioglobus sp.
GCGACGACTCCCTGCGCCACCTGCTGCTGGACCAGGTGATCCCCCGCCTGTGGGCCCACCGCGGCCACCTGGTGCTGCACGCCAGCGCGGTGCAACTGCCGGGCGGACGCGTCATCGCTTTCCTCGGCGAATCCGGCTGGGGCAAATCCACCCTGGCGGCGGCGCTGCAGGCGCGCGGCTGCCGCCTGGTGAGCGATGACAGTGTCAGCCTCGAGGCCGGCGCTGCGGGCATACGGCTTATTCCCAGCTACACCGGGCTGCGCCTCAACGACGATTCCATCGAAACACTGGGGCTGGCGGGGCAGGGCTGGACCAGCGTGTCCCACTACTCCGACAAGCGGCGATTTGAACCCGCGACGGATGCGCACGGCCAGCCCCTTGCGCTGGATACCCTTTACCTCATGGACGAGCCGGGCCCATCAGCTGAGAGCGTGTCGATCGCACCGTTGGCCGGCGCCGGCCTGGTCACCACCCTCATCAAGCGCTCGTTCCTGCTGGACACTCGCGACAATCACAGCGCCGAGCGCCAACTGCTGGAGGCCGGCGCCGTGCTGCGCGCGGTCCCACGCGTGTGCAGCCTGGCCTACCCCCGGGATTACCTGCAGCTGCCGGTAGTGTGCGATGCCCTGCTGGAAGAGGCCGGAGGATGAGCGGCATCTTCGGCATCATTCGCCTCAGCGGCGCGCCCGTGAGCGACGCCGAGCTGGCACCCATGGCGGAGACGCTCAAGCACCGCGGCCCCGACGGCATCCGCTACTTCGCGCGGGACAACGCCGGCCTGGGCCACTGCATGCTGCAGTCCACCCCCGAGTCCCTGCATGAAGTGCTGCCGTTTCGCGACGAGGCCGCCGGCCTCACCATCACCGCCGACGCCCGCATCGACAACCGCGAGGAACTGATGGCGACCATCCCGACGCGCGCCAGCGCCGGCCAGGTCGTCACCGACAGCCAGCTAATCCTGCACGCCTACCGCAAGTGGGGCGAGCACTGTGTGAACCACCTGCTGGGCGACTTCGCCTTCGCCATCTGGGACGAGCGCGCCCAGGCCCTGTTCGTCGGCCGCGACCACATGGGCTGCAAGCCCTTCTATTACCACTGCAGCGACGGCCTGTTCGTGTTCGCCTCCTCCGCCATGGCGGTGGCCCGCGTGCCGGAGGTGAAGGCAACGCTGAACGAGGGCAGGGTAGCGGACTACCTGGTGCAGGAACTGGAGGGCATCAACAAGACCTGCAGCTGGTTCAACGAGATCAGCCGCATGCCGCCCGCCCAGTGCGGCGGGTTTCGCAATAACACCTTCAACTACCGGCAGTACTGGACCCTGGAGCCCGCCGATCTCTCCCACCTGAAGACCGATGAGGATTACCTCGAAGCCTTTACCGAGGTCTACACCGAGGCCGTGCGCTGCCGCCTGCGCTGCCAGACCGAACCGGCCTCCATGCTCAGCGGCGGGTTGGATTCATCGACGATCGTGGCGCTGGCGCGGGATATGCTGGTGGCCGAGGGCAGCGCGCCGCTGCGGACCTACTCGGCGATATCCGACGAGGCAGTGACAGACTGCCCGGAGACCGCCTGCATCCGGGCGATTATCGCCCAGGGCAACCTCAGCCCCGTGTGTTTGTCCCCGGGCGACAGCATCCCGCTGGGGGAAGAACTGCTGGCGACCCTAGCGGCGGGGGAGGACCCGTTCGATACCGGCATGACAGTGCCCGCGCTGATGTTCAAAGTGGCCGCCCGGGATGGCGTCAGGGCAGTGCTGGATGGCATCGACGGCGACCTGGCGCTGGGCCTGACCTCGGGTTACCCCGCCTACCTGCTGCGTGACGGGCACTGGGCCGCGGCCTGGCGGGAAGCCCGGGGTATGAGCCGTCACTACTATCGCGGTGCTCACTCCGCCCCTCTGCTGTACCTGCGCGCACTGCGCACCGCCATGGCGCCAGATATCCTGCGCAGATTGAAGCGGGCCGTGTTGGGCCCCGCCGCATTGCGCCGCGCCCTGCGCAAGCCGCAACTCAGCCGGCAGTTTGCCCGCAGGGTCGATCTGCCGGCCCGGTGCGCGGCGTATGAGCGCGCCTGCGGCGCCGGGTTTGGTGCCGATCTGCAGCAGGCGCAGCGCAGTCTGCTTTGCGTGGCCTACCTCACCGCCGCTATCGAACGCTACGAGCGGGTGGGCAGCTGTTTTGGCGTGGACTCCCGTCACCCCCTGCTGGACCGGCGTTTGCTGGAATTCGCGGTAGCCCTGCCCTGGTGGCAGAAGACGCGCGATGGCTGGTCCAAGCGCCTGCTGCGGCACCTGGCGGCACAGCGGTTGCCCCATCAGGTAGCCTGGCGCGAGGGCTGGGAGCATGTCGGCTGGGTGCTTACCGGCAGGCTACTGGGGGAGTGGCACCACTCTTCCCGGCCGCCGCAGCAACTGCAGGCGGGCGAACCCCTGTCGGCTTTCGTGGATGTGCGCAGGCATCAGCGCGCCCGCGGCGCTCGCAGGCACGGCATCGGCGAGGACCAGTACCGCTTTGACCAGTGGCAGTTCGCCTGCCTGGAGCAATGGCTTGCGGCCAGGCCAGGGAGCAGATGACACTGTGACTCGAAGAGAGTGTGTCCCGAAGAGAGTGTGGGAATCCGCCCGGGAATTTAGAAAAGGGGGACATTTATTTTCTAACGACAACCGCGTCTATTTTAATTACATTTGGTTCGTCCGCTGCACGACCTTTCAAAATTTCTTTATTTTCAGATTGCGCGCAGGATAACTCGTTGGAAAATAAATGCGTCCGTTTCCTCTCATCAAATGCGGCAAGGTCCGCGCGCCGCTGCAGCGCGCTGGCCGCCGAATTAATGGTGTCAGCCACCTGTATCCAGGTTGATTAACCTCTTCTCGAGCAGCTTATCGGCAAGCTCGATTACATCCCTCTGCAGCACTTCGCGCGAGACCTCATACTCCCCCGCCATCGCCTCACAGATCGTCCCTAAAGACATACCCTCAGCCATCAGTTCCCAGACCCTGGCACCGACCTGATCGAGGCCGAAGTAGGTGCCGCTGGCGAGATCAAGGATCACTGTTTCAACTCCCAACTTGCGAGCCATTACCTGCGCTGGGACGGTCGGCTTGTCAGCGAGATTCATGCCAACCCCTCATGCTGTGCCGCGTGCTGGATAATCGCCTGCCGAATGTCTGGCAGTTCCTCGTAGCGCCGGGGATAGTC
>CAYTDW010000482.1:0-3189 GCA_964436585.1 uncultured Halioglobus sp.
CTTCAACCGGGCTGTCGGCCCACACCGGGTGTTCGATGCTGCGGAGTTTCCGCTCGATGGCTTCAAGGCGATAAAGGACGCGGCGGGCGTGACACTCAACGACGTCGCCCTGGGCGTCATCGGCGGGGCGCTGCAGCGTTATCTGCAGGACAAGGGGGAGGCGCCCGCCGAGGGCGCCCTGGCCGCCGCCATTCCGCTCAATATGCGTACCCGCAGAGATATGTCCGCCGACAACAACCAGGTGGGTTCGGTGTTCGCCTCGCTGCATACTGATATTGCAGATCCCGTCGAGCGCCTGCAGGCGATCAAGCAGTCCACCGCCGAAGCCAAGGCCAGTGGCGAAGCGAGCCCCATGGTCGATGCCATGAAACTGGCAGGGGTGTTCTCGCCGCTGGTGTCGAAAGCGGTGGCGGGCTTCTGGGCGCGCAACGAGCTATCGCGGTTTATCCCGATGAATGTTACGACCTGCATCTCCAACGTCCCTGGCCCGGACTTCCCGCTCTACTGCGCCGGCGCGAGGATGGTGGATTACTACGGGCTGGGCGTGCTCACGCCGGCAATGGGCATCTTCCACCTGGTGTTCAGCTACTCGGGCAAGATCACCCTGTCGGTGCTGGCGGACCGGGATATCATGCCCGATCCGGAGGCCTACCATGACCTCCTCGTGGCATCCTACCAGGAGGTCTTCCAGGCTGCAGTGGGCCGGGCCGCGCCAGGCCGCGCCGCGGTGGGCCGGGCCGCGCCAGGCCCGGCAGTGCGCGCCAGGCCCAAGGCGCGACGCAAACCCCCGGCGAAGGCCAAAGCCAAAACCGCGAAAAAGACATCGGGCAAAGGACCGCGAGCCAAAGCCAGGCCCAGGCGCGCAGCCTCCTCCCGCTGAGCGGGGCGGCAGGGCAGCGGCAAGTCACTATGGGCAATAGCAAGCGGCGCGATGTGCCACGGTTTGAAACTCCCCTGATCGAGACCCACTGTCACCTGGACTACCTCGACGCGGATGGACTCGCCGCCACCCTCGCCCAATCCGCCACGGCAGGTATCGAGCGCATCATTACCATCGCCGTCTCCCCCGCCAACCTGGCGAAGGTATTGGAGCTGACCCGCAAGGCGGACAATATCTGGGGCACCCAGGGTGTGCACCCCCACGAGGCAAATACCTACAGTGACGCGGTAGAAGCGCTGGTGCGGGCGCAGGCCGCAGACGATCGGATACTCGCCATCGGTGAAATCGGCCTTGATTACCACTACGACCACGCCGACCGGGCGGTACAACGAACCGTCTTCGAGCGGCAGCTGCAGTTGGCGGCGGATCTGGATATGCCGGTGGTGATTCACACGCGGGACGCGGATGCCGACACCCGGGATATCCTGCGCGCATTCAGCCCCCTGCTGCGACGCAAGGGCGTGCTGCACAGCTTCACCTCGGGTCTCGACCTCGCCGAGTACTGCCTGGCGGAAGGCTTCATGCTGGGCTTCAACGGCATCGCCACCTTCAACCGGGCTGAGAATGTGCGGGCAGTCATCGCCGCCACCCCCCTGGAGCAGATCCTGTTGGAAACCGATGCCCCCTACCTCACCCCCGTGCCCTACCGGGGTAGGCCAAACGCGCCCTTTTACCTGCCGCTGGTGGCGGAGAAGGTGGCTGCGATAAAGCAGCTGGACGTGGAGGTGATGCTGCAACAGGTCTATCGCAACAGCATGGCACTATTCTTCGGAGCCCCATGATGGAATATATCGTCGGCCAGCGCTGGGTCAGCCACGCGGACGCGCAACTCGGCCTGGGGGTGGTAGTGGACCTGGACGGGAGACGGGTCACCCTCGCCTTCCCCGCGGTGGATGAGGAGCGCACCTACGCCACCGCAAGTGCGCCCCTGAGCCGATTGCGCTTCAAGGTCGGGGACCGGATATCCACGGTCGACAAGACCGAACTACTCGTCACCGCGGTGACCGAGCAACAGGGGCTCCTGCTGTATACCGGCACCGATCACCACGAACAACAGCAGACCGTATCGGAGCTTGAACTGGATGCCCTGGTGCAGCTGACCACCCCGCAGCAGCGCCTGCTGAATGGCCACTTCGACAAAAACAGCGATCTTGCCCTGCGCTTCGCCACCTTCGAACACATGGACCGCCTGCAGCGATCCATTGCCCGCGGACTCATGGGTTCGCGCACCAACCTGCTGCCCCACCAGGTCTACATCGCCAGTGAAGTGGGCCAGCGCCACGCACCCAGGGTGCTGCTGGCGGACGAGGTGGGCCTTGGCAAGACCATAGAGGCGGGTATGATCATGCACCAGCAACTGCTCACAGGCAGGGCCTCGCGGGTGCTGGTGTTGGTTCCTCCCACCCTGCTGCACCAGTGGCTGGTAGAGATGCTGCGCCGTTTCAACCTGCATTTTGCCCTGTTCGATGCCGAGCGGCTGGAGCAGGTGCCAGAAGGCAATCCCTTCGAGAGTGAGCAACTGGTGTTGTGCAGCCTGGCGCTGTTCGAATCGCGCCCGGACCTGCAAACCATGGCCATCGACGCCCATTGGGACCTGGTGGCAATCGACGAGGCGCACCACCTGCACTGGTCACCTGCAGGTGCCGGCGCTGATTACCTGTTCGTGGAGGCGCTGTCCCGCGCCAGCCGTGGCCTGTTGCTGCTGACCGCCACACCCGAACAGATCGGGCAGGCCAGTCACTTTGCCCGGCTGCGGCTGCTGGATCCCTCCCGCTTCCACGACCTGGAGAGTTTCAGGGAGGAAGAGCGGCAGTACCGCCACCTCAGCGCGCTGGCAGATGCACTGGAAGCGGGCGAACGTCCGGCCCGGCTACCGCCGGGGCTGGATCCGGCTGCACCCGCCCAGACACTCATTGCGCAGATTCTCGACCGCCACGGTACGGGCCGGGTCCTGTTTCGCAACACCCGCGCGGCAATCGCGGGCTTTCCCCGCCGCGTGTTGCACCGCTACCCCCTGCCCACACCGGATGAATACCGCTCGACCCGCGCTGATCTTCAGGCGCAGTTACACCCGGAGCAAGCCTGCCAGGACGACAACTGGCTGGCCTTCGACACCCGGGTCAGGTGGCTGGAGCTGAAGCTCAAGGAACTGCGCCCCGCCAAGGCGCTGGTGATCTGCGCCCGGGCCGGGACAGCCGTGGCGCTGGAGCATCACCTGCACCTGCGTGCCGGCATTCGCTCCGCCGCCT
>CAYTDW010000483.1:0-3184 GCA_964436585.1 uncultured Halioglobus sp.
GCCGGTGACGCTCAGGCGCGGGTCGAAGCTCCAGCTGGCATCCCCATAGAGGCCGTAGCTCAGGTAATCGCCCTCCTGGTCTGACAACTCCTCGACCCGCGCCTGGCAGCTGCCGAACAGGAGGTCAGAGGTGGCGTCGCAGAGTTCGAAGTCCGGGAATGGCAGGCCGAATTCCGCCGGGGAGACCGGGCGACCGGAGAGCACATTGATATCCGAGTAGGTCAGCTGGACGGTGGTGCTCACATCCTCGCTGAAGACGATGGCCCCCGCCACCCCGCTGACACTGTCGCCGATAGCGGTAATCCGGAATTCCTGGCTGACGGTTTCGCTGTTGCGGTTGATGAAGCCGGCGCTGGTAAGGAAGCTGGCGCTGCCGTCGACATCGAACAGGTTGGGGCTGTTGTTGTTGTGCCAGGCAGTGACCGACAGCACTGAAACCGGCGCATCCGGCTGCCACAGCACCCGCAGCTGGCCACTGGCGTTGCTGACATCATCAAAGGTCGGGGTGTCGAGCGCCAGCCTGTCATCAAAGGGATCCGGCGGCACACTGCCCGCGGCGGCCAGCGCCGGCACCAGGGTTTCGTAACCCAGGCCATGGGTGTTGGTACGCTGGTAGCCGTAGGCCAGGGTGATATCGAAATCCTCCACCAGCGAGCGCAGGGCCATGCGCCCGCCCAGCGTGTCCTCATCGCCGATATTTTCGCCCCGCCAGCGGTTGTCCAGGTCGCCGTCATTGCGGAAGCTGAAACCGCTGGCGCGCAACATCAGCCGCTCGCCCAGCAGGGGCTGGTTGACCGTCAGCGTGGCCCCGCGATTATTGTCCTCCCCGGCGTCGAGCCGGTAGCTGCCCTCGAACCGGTCAACCGGCTGGTTGTTGTAGATAACAATCGCCCCCGAAGTGGCGTTGCGGCCAAACAGGGTGCCCTGGGGGCCCCGCAGCACTTCTACCCGGTTCACATCCACCATGGTCAGCGAGGTGCTGTTGATGCGCCCGACGTACGCGTCGTCGACAATCACCGCGACGCTGGCCTCACCGCCGATACCGAAACTGTTGGTGCTGATACCGCGGATGGCGTAAATGGGCGTGCTCACGCCCTGCTCCCAGCCGCTCAGGCCGGGGGCAAGCGCGGTGAATTCCTCTATCCGGGTGATGCCCTGCTGCCGCAGCTCGTCACCGTCGAGTACGGTGATGCTGATGGGGACTTCGGCCAGGGATTCCTGCCGATGCTGGGCCTGGACGATGACCTCTTCCAGTGCCTGGCAGTCCGCGGCGACGAACAGTGCCACGGTGGCAGCGAGGTATCGCATGGGTTTAACGGCCTCAGAATGTGTACTTCAACTCGACGCCGTAGGTTGTTGGCGTCGCCGCGGCGTAGCCGCCTGCACCCTGGGAGTCCACCAGGGCGCTGCCGCCGACGATGTAATCCTCATCGGTGAGGTTATTGCCGTACACCGCGCCCACCCATTTCTCATCCTTCGAAATCCAGGTCACGCGCGCGCTGAGGTCTCTCTGCTCGTCCTCCAGCCACAGGCCGGAGCGGCAGCTGGCGGAATCGAAGCAATAATCGATATCGGACTTGTAACTGAACTGGATGCGGGGCACCACCGTGCCGATAGCGGTGTCGAAGCTGTATTCCGCAGCCGCGTAGTAGGTCTGCTCCGGCAGGCGGGGCAGGTTCTCATCGGAGCGATCGTTAGGGCAGGAGTCGACCTGGACGAAGGTCAGGTCGGCCCGTGAGCAGCCCGCTGCGGGCGCTATCGAGGCGTCGGCCAGCGTTACCTGGGTGTCCATGAATTCATCGATCGAGCCGTCATTGAGCGTCAGGTTGAACATCAGCTGCAGGCGCTCCACCGGGAACCAGGTGGTCTCCAGTTCAAAACCCTGGATGGTCGACTCGGCGGCGTTAATCGTATCCGGGGCCGGCGCGTTCGTTTCGGGATTGATCACAACCGACGTCAGCTGGCGGTTCTTGTAGTCGGAGTAGTACAGCGCGCCGTTTACCCGCAGGCTGCTGTCGAGCAGGTCGAGCTTGAATCCCAGCTCCCAGTTTTTCACGTCTTCCGGCTCGAAATTCTCCAGCTCCCCCGAGGGGGCTTCGGACACGCCACCCGACAGGAAGCCTTCACTGTAGGTCAGGTACACGGTGCCGGCATCGATGCCCTCCACACCGTCGACCAGGTACTGCACGCTGGCCATGGGTGTCAGCGCATTGTCGGAGTTACGGCGATCGGTCTGGTCGGCGAAGGCATACTCGAAGCGGGGGTTGTAGACAAAACCGGGGTCGCGATCGTACAGGCCGGAATCGCCGAACAGGGGCTCGACATCACCGCCGTTGGCGTCGAGGCTGTCGGGTATCAGCCGGTAGCGCGTGCGCTCGAGCTTGCGCTCTTCCTCGGTGGAGCGCAGGCCCAGCGTGGTCCGCCACTGCTCGGTCCACAGCCACTCCAGTTGCGCAAAGGCCGCCAGGGCGTCGTTATCGGTATCCAGCTGGGTCGAGGGCGCATTCAGGTACAGCCAGCCCGCCAGGGCGGGGTCATAGGGGCCCAGGAAAGACACCGTGGTCTCGCCCTCGGTTTTTTCATTGAACCAGTACACGCCCGCGACGTAGTTCAGGCGGTTGTCCACCGCCGTGCCGGTGACCTGGAACTCCTGGCTGTACTGGTCGGTCTCGCGCGGTTGGCCCTGGGGGTGAACACCCTGGGTGCGGTGCAGGAAGGGCAGCGCGGTATGGTCCAGTTCGTCATCCTGCTCGGCCTTGGTATAGCGCCAGGCGGTGATACTCTTCAGGCTGAGGTTCTCATTGAGATCCCAGCTGGCCGTCAGGCTGGAGCCCTTGTTCTCGGCAGAATAATCTCCCCCCAGGTCCGAGATCACCGTGTTGGCGTCGCCCGCGTCGGCGGCGTCCTGGCAGAAGTCATCAATGGTGCGGCCGGTGGCGGGCACGATGGCCAGGGTGTTGAACAGCTCTGCCTGCCAGCCCTTGTAGCCCGGCACCGGTACGCACTTCTGCGGCCGCATGGTCTGCTCGGTCCGGGTCCAGTTGAGGTTGAGATCGATGGTAAGCGCTTCCCGGGGCACGAAGCGGGTCTGCCAGTTCGCGGCCCGCCGATCCTCGTTCATGTACTTGTCGCCGTCGAAGCGGTTCTTGATGTAGCCGTCGCTGTTGACGCTCGAACCTGTCAG
>CAYTDW010000484.1:0-3176 GCA_964436585.1 uncultured Halioglobus sp.
CCAGGGTTCATTCCCATGCCGGTAAATCTTGCCGAAATCCTGCCGCTGCCGAAATCCGTGAAAGCGAAGATCGGGCCGGCGATGACCGTCATGCTCGGCTCCATGCACCTGGGCCAGATGATGAAATTGCCGCATTTCAGGAAAAGCTGGGTCGGCCGGAGAATGATGCTCAAAGTCGGCCTGGCCTGGCTGTTCGGCAAGCTGACCGGCAAGCGCTATGTGGCCGCCGGTGTCGGTCTGCAGGGGCAGCTGCTCAAAGTCGCGCTGAACGCCGGGGCAGACCTCCGGGTGAACTCCCCGGTGACAGGGCTGATAGAGCACAATGGCCGGATTACTGGCGTCGCCTTTGAAAGCGGCGGCAAACCCTGTCGCGTTGGCGCCACCCTGGGTGTACTCGTCAATGCCGGTGGTTTCGCGCACAACCAGGCCATGCGCGATCAATATGCGCCGGGTACCCGGGTCGAGTGGACCAGCGCTGCCGAGGGCGACACCGGCGAGATGCTGCAGGAGATGATGCGCCACGGTGCAGCTGTCGCACAAATGGACGCCCGTGTCGGCAACCAGACCACACCCATGCCGGGCTTCGAGCATATGCCAATCAAACCGTCCATGCAGAGCGTGACGGCCAAGCCCCATTGCATCCTGGTTGACCAGACCGGCGTGCGCTACCAGACCGAAGGCGGCTCCTATTCCGCCTATTGTCAGGGCATGCTTGAGCGCAACCGCACGGTCCCGGCGGTTCCGAGCTGGGCGATTTTCGATGAGCGCCTGCTCAGGAATTACATTTTCGGTGGCGGTATGCCCGGCGAGGGCCTGGGAAGATCCGGGGCGTGGATCGCCGCGGGCTATATGAAGAAAGGCGGTAGCATCGAAGAACTCTCTGTACAACTGGATATCGATCCGGCGGCGTTGAAGGCCACGGTGGATCGCTTCAACGCTTTCGTGGACAGGGGGGTGGACGAGGATTTCCACCGCGGCGAGAGCGCCTATGACGGTTGGCTCGGGGATCCATTTCGCGAGCCGTCAGAATCCCTGGGCCGGATCGATCACGGGCCTTTCTATGCGGTGCCTGTTCTGCCGGGCGATATGGGCACCTACGGTGGCGTGGTGACCGACATCCACGCCCGCGTTTTGCGGGAGGATGGATCGGTGATCGAGGGGCTCTACGCCACCGGTGTCTCCACTGCCGGGGTCATGGGTCGGTCTTACCCCGGCGGCGGTGCCAGTGTGGGGCCGTCCATGACCTTTGGCTATGTCGCCGCCCGGCATGCGGCGGGGCTGGACCTCCCGGATAATTGCGCGCCGTAGCGGGCTATCCGCCGCGAGTTTGTGTGGCTGGAATACAGGGGGATGGGAGGAGGACGATATGCATATGGGCAGTACCTCGCCAGAAATTACTGTTGAGCCGATTAAGGAAGACTTGGGCGCATATGTAAAAAATCATGGGATCTGAGGCCTTTTTGCCCCCAGCTTTGATTATACCGATGGCCTGAATTCGGTTGCAGATCGGTTTCTGGATGGCCTCGTACAAGCTGTGACATATAAGGAGCGTAACCGATGGGTTTGAAAGTGGTGGTGATTGGCACGGGTTTTGGGCGGTACGCCATGGCACCCTCGCTGGAGCGCCTGGGCTGCGAAGTCGAACTGGTCTCGGCGCGGGACGAGCGCGCAATCCAACGGGCGATTGCCGCTCGCTGCGATCTCGTGTCCATTCATTCTCCGCCCTTTCTTCAGCTTGCGCATGTCAGTCTTGCAGCCCGGCACCGGCGCCATATCCTGTGCGACAAGCCATTTGGTTGCGACGCCGGCGAGGCCAGGGAGATGCTCTCTCTGGCACAATCAGCCGGTGTACTGCATTTCCTCAACTTTGAATTTCGCTTCGATGCCCAGCGGCAAAAACTAAAGCAGTTGCTGGAAGCCGGCGCTGTCGGTGCACCTCTGCACCTGTCCAGTTCGATGCACCTGTCGCGGGGGCGAAAAATCCCCCACGGTTGGATTTTCGAGAAAGACAGAGGCGGCGGCTGGATCGGCGCCTATGCCAGCCACTTCGTGGATATGCTGCACTGGCTGTTCGGGGATATTGAAACACACAGCACGCAGTCGAGAATCGACATCAAGCAGCGCAGGGAGGGCGATCAATCCAGTAACAGGATGCACCCGGCCACCGCGGAAGATGCTTTTACCGCCATTTTCAGAATGAAAAGTGGAGTCACCGCCTCACTGGATAGCAGCTATTGCGCTGCCGTTGATCTGCCCGCGCAAATGACCGTTCTGGGAAGCGAGGGCGTCATCCAGTTAAGCGCTGATGGTGATGTGGTTCTTAGGCAGGCGAATCGCGAGCCAGAGCGGTTTGCAACAGCGTCGGAGCACCCGATGACTGCCGCATTGGACCGATGGTTAACCGCAGTGCTCGATGCCATCGGGGCCAATCGGTCCATCTCGCCTGATTTCACTGCGGGTCTGAAATGTGCGGAGGTACTCGACAGCATGAGATCTTCTCGACCCTGGTGAGCGTCGCCCAGGCTTCCGACGCCGATTCGGCTTCCCGCATCGACTTGCTATTATCGGAGGATGGCTTTGCGCTTCAAGTCCATGCACGTGCCGATGCTTACTGCCAGGGTTCTTCGCCCTCGAGCTTGGTGCGAAGCATCATGCGACCGCAGGCCGGATCATAGGCTTCGGCGCGGTGCATGGTGCCGGTGTTGTCCCACATCACCAGATCGCCTGGCGACCATTCGTGGCTGTAGGTGAACTCTTCACCCGTTGCCCATTCCCGCAGGCCGTGGATGAGTTCAGCGCTCTTGAGTGCATCGACCCCGAGCACCCGGTGCGCCGTACAGCCCAGGATCAGCGATTTGCGGCCCGACTTGTGCTCCCATACCAGCGGCAGTTCGGCCTCGCCGATACTCTGATAACCCTTCAGCTTGGCCAGGCTCGGCTCGGGATCGTAGTAGAACAGTGAAGCCCAGGGGCCATGCATAACGTGGAGGTCGTCGATTTCCGCCTTGGTCTCTTCGGGCAGGTCGTCGTAGGCGGCGTAGGTGTTGCTGAAACCCGTGTTACCGGTACCTTTTGGCGATGGCACCTTGCATGTCAGCAGGGAGGCGAGGATCGGTACATCGTTGCGGGTGCCGTCGATGTGCCAGTAGAGCGATCCCTTAAGGTAATCGGCGCTG
>CAYTDW010000485.1:0-3176 GCA_964436585.1 uncultured Halioglobus sp.
ACCACATGTACCGGAACGGCGCCCGTCACGGCGCCACGCGCCATGCCTGGCGCACCAACTCGACCATTTTTTTGCTTCGCAAAAAAATTGGGACTCGAACAGTGCTCGCAGAAAGCCCCACTTTTGTTTGCTGCGCTAAGCGCGACCTGATGTTTTCGGGAAGCCCCACCGGACGGGTACCTGACAGAGTTCGAGGGTTGGGGTTTTCTGTGTGCGGTCCAGAAGCTTATTTAAGGTAACCCCTGGTAGGTCGACGAGCGGTACGTCCCCTCGAAACAATCAGGTCACGTTTAGCGTAGTCAACAAACTCGGGGCTTTCTGCGAGGAGAGCCTGCCCCGCTTTTCGGGCATTGTTCGAGTCCCAATTTTTTGCGTAGCAAAAAGTGGTCGAGTTCCGCAGCAGCCGAGTTTGTTGACGGAGCTGTGGCCGTTTCGAGGGGACGTACCGCTCGGCGACCGGCGCAGGATTGCTAAACTGCTGCGGCCTTTTCGGGAGGCCCCAGCGGACGGGGATCGGCGCAAGAGGGGAACATCAAAAAGCAGCTTAGCTCTGATCGGAGGGCACCCGCCCTTTCGAGAACCGCTCCCGGTTCTGGCGTTTCTGCTCCTCGCTTTTGCGCAGCAACACATACACCGCGCCGGTGCCGCCGTGCTGGGGTTGGGCGCTGTGGAAAGCCTGCACGATTTCGAGTTCGCGCAGCCAATGGTCGGTGCAACCCTTGAGAAGGGAACTGCGCTCCCGCTCGGCGCTGGTCTGGCCCTTGCCGTGAATCACCAGCACCGTGCGTAAACCCAGCCGGTGTGACTCCTCGATGAAATCGAACAACTCCCGGCGCGCGCCCGCGGCGGTCAGGCGATGCAGGTCGAGCCGGGCCTCGCTCTCGTAGCGACCCTGCCTGAGCCTGCGGAAAACACCGTTCTGCACCCCCGCACGCTTGAATTCCAGCACATACCAGGCATCGAGGGGGGCAATGCCCCCCTCGGTCAGGGTATTGCGGTCGCGTTGGGGATCCTGCACCGCCGCCTGGCGTCGCAGCTCCCGCGAGGAATCCCGCTGCGCTTGGGCTCCGGTGCGCACCGCGACCCGCGGCGCCCGTCTGAGCGGCACTACGTCCGCCATCTCGTCGCTAAAACCCTTGTCTTCGTCACCGGCCATACTTACACCCCGCGATGCGTCCGCTATTATAACTGCCGGATTTATCATGTAGTACGGGAAGTGCATGAACGCGGATGAACAATGGTCTGGAACCTGCCCCCTGTGCGGGGACGAGAATCGGTGCGCGCTGGCGGCGGGACGACCGGGGGAGACCTGCTGGTGCGTTTCGGCTACCATCAGCGACGCCGCCCTGGCGGCGCTGCCGGCCCAGTCTGTCGGCAAGCGTTGTATCTGCCCCGCCTGCGGCAGTCGCAAAGGAGCAAGCCCGGATGAAAGGTAATATCGCCCACGGCGCCGGCTATCTCTCCCGCGGCGCCAGCCTGCTCACGCACCCCTCGCTGCGCCTGTTCGTGCTGGTTCCGCTGCTGGTCAATATCCTGATTTTCGGCGGACTCATCTGGTACGGCCTGGGCTATCTGTTCGCGGTGATGGATGAGTGGCTGGCGAAAATCCCTGCATGGCTGGATTTCATCAAGTGGATCATCTGGCCGCTGGTCGGGCTCACAGTGAGCCTCGCGACCGGCTACATCTTCACCGCGGTGGCGCTGCTCATCGCCTCACCCTTCAACGCCCTGCTGGCGGAAAAGGCCGAGGAACTCATCACCGGCAAACCGGTGAACTCACTCGAGGGGCTGGGAGCGGCCCTGATGGCGCTGCCCCGCGGTATTCTGCGGGAGCTATCGAAGCTTATCTATTACCTGCCGATGGCGGCCTTCGTGCTCTTGATTTCATTCATTCCGGTGCTGAACGTGGCGGCGCCGGTGCTATGGTTCCTGCTGGGGGCCTGGATGATGAGCCTGCAGTTTCTCGATTACCCCATGGACAACCACCTGCTGAGCTTTGCCGACGTGAAAGAGGCGGCGCGGGCCAGGCGCCTCAGCAGCATGGGCTTTGGCGGCGTGGTGGCGCTGTGTACGGGCATCCCCGTGGTGAACTTCTTTGTGGTGCCCGCCGCGGTGGTGGGCGCAACGCTGTTGTGGTGCGAGGAACTCAGGCAGTAACTACACCAGCAACTCGGCGGGCGGGTGGGTGCATTCGATTCGCGTACCCAGCAGCGCTTCAAGATCGGGTAGCAGGAAAGCATCGTCCTCGCTGGCAAAGCTGATGGAAATACCGGTAGCGCCGGCGCGACCGGTGCGGCCGATCCGGTGCACGTAATCCTCCGGATCCTCCGGCAGGTTGTAATTCACCACGTGGCTCACCCCCTCCACATGAATGCCGCGGCCGGCGACATCGGTGGCCACCAGCACCTTGATCCTGCCCTGCTTGAACTGTTCCAGGGTACTGGTGCGCTTGGCCTGGGGAATTTCCCCTGACAGGATGCCCGCGGCTATGCCCGATTTGCGCAGGCGCTCGTGCAGGCGCCGCACCTGGTCGCGGCGGTTGGCAAATACGATCACGCTGGTCGCGTCGGCACTGCGCAGCAGGTTGTTCAGCACCCGGTAGCGCTGCTCGCTGCTGACCAGGTAGACCTTCTGCTCGACCGAGTCGGTGGCCACATGATCGGGCTCAATCTCGATAGTGATGGGCTCATAGGTCCACTGCTCGGACAGGTTGATAATGTCCTGGGTAAAGGTGGCGGAGAACAGCAGGGTCTGCCGCACTTCCCGCCGCGGGACGGCACGCACAATGCGCTTGACCTGGGGAATGAAGCCCATGTCGAGCATCCGGTCGGCTTCGTCCAGCACCAGTATTTCCACGTGATCGAGGTAGAGATCGCGGCGGCTCATGAAGTCCAGCAGGCGGCCGGGGGTGGCCACCACCAGGTCGATCACCGTGGTGTGCAGGCGGTTGAGCTGCTTCTGGTAATCCATGCCACCGATCAGGGTGGCCACCTGCAGGTCGGTGTACCTGGCAAGGTCTTCCGCATCCTGGGCTATCTGCATCACCAGCTCGCGGGTCGGGGCGATCACCAGGGCCCGCGGTTCACCGACGAAGCGCTCGCCTTCGATCGGGTTGCAGAGCAGGTCGTTGAAGATGGTGATCAGGAAAGCCGCGGTCTTGCCAGTGCCGGTCTGGG
>CAYTDW010000486.1:0-3167 GCA_964436585.1 uncultured Halioglobus sp.
TCGCGCGCTGGGGCTGTGATCCCAAGATCCTCCATGAACGCTGCGGCGTCCTCACTGCGTGCTCCGCTGTATCTTGCCAGAAAGCCCCACTGGCAATTCAGTAACGAACTCAATGCCCTCCGGCACCTTGAAGTCACTGAGCCGCTGATGCATAAAATCCCTGAGAGTCTGGGTCGAAACAGGTCGTTTTGAAACCACCAATGCCCAGGGCACTTCCGAACCGGCGGCTGTAGGCCGCTTCACCACCATGCAGGCGGATACTGCGGGATGTGAACACAGGACGTTTTCTACTTCCGTCGGCGAGACGTTGTCGCCGCTGCTCAGGATGATCAGGTCCTTGCTGCGCCCCGCAAACCAGAAATTGCCATCATTGTCCTCGTAAGCGAGGTCTCCCGTCGCCAACCATCCGTCAACCAGCGCGGCGTCTGTAGTTATTTCGTCGTTCAGATAACCCAGCATGTTACGCGGACTTTTGATATAAATCTGGCCCACTTCGCCTACCGATACCTTACTGCCGTTTGACCGCAGCAGTCGGATCTCAACGTCGGGACAGGGCTTGCCAAGTGCCAGACCGGTGTCGGCACGCTTCCCGTCGTTGACCAGCGCCCAACTCGATTCGCAGAGCCCGTAACTGGAGCGCAAAGTGCGATTTGTTAACGCAATAAACCGCTGTTGCACACGCGGCGTGACGCAGTCAGCGCCTGCCGCAGCGAAACGGATGCACTGTAGACTCTCCGAGGTGACCCTGGTGTCATGCAGAAGCAGATCAAAGGCGCTGACCACCATAATCAGGTGCGTCGGCCGGTAGTGATTGATAGACTCGATCAATTGCGGTATGTCGTAGGACTCCAGCATTACGGTCATGGCACCGGCACCAAGCAGTGCGAGGCATTGATACAGGCCCACGCTTTGCGCCATGCACGACGCGACGACAGATATGCTTGTGTCAGTTAACTCACAGTATGCCAGGCGATAAGTCAGATTGTGATGAACTGCGCTATAAGAAAGCACCACGGCTTTGGGTAGCCCACTCGATCCTGAAGTATTCAGTACCAACACAGGACGTTCGGAAGCGTTGTTCGATACACTTGAGCTGTCACCTGACGCTTCGCCGCATGCCGATGCCGGGTCCGATGTGTCCCGCAATAACATGTCCATCGGGGAAACGGTCCAAACGCGCCGTACCAAAGTGGTAAACAGCCGCGCGTGGGCCTCCCCCATTTCCGGGGTCGTTATAAGGCCGCGCGCGCCGGAATGGCGGAGGATCTGAGTCAGCTCCGGCAGTTTCAGCCCGGAGTTCAGCGGCATCGGGACAATGCCACGTTGGAAGCACGCGAGATACAGAATCAACAGCTGCGGACTGTTGGGCAACCAGATTGCCAGCATATCACCCGAGCGAAGATTGGCGCTGAGCTCCGCTGCCAATCTATCGGCATGGCCAGCCAACTCGCCCCGAGTGTAGGACCGGCCCTGATGGATCAGTAAAACCTTCTCTTGATCGCCCTCGAGCCTGCCCGCCAGCAGCGCATCGGGTTCAGCCATATTGAGGCTCAGGACCCGGCACGCCACCGCGGATCGCGCCTGCCTCGGTACTTTGATAGAACACGTGCTGCGCCCATTGCGATGCCAGCGGGCGTGAGTTTGGCACCGCGAGCCATGTCCTGAGCAGGTGTCGGCGCTGCCGGGAATCGTCCGTGAACGGAGTGCGCGCGTGGAAGCAGACATAGTTATTGACCAGCATCATGTCACCGGCTTCGTAGGCAACTTCAATACGCCACTGCGGATTCTCTATCTGCTCATCCAGTGCATCAAGTGCTGCGGTTTGAGCCTGGCTCAGGCGAGGGATTTCGGGGCTCTCCTGCGCCTGATCAATATAGAATCGCGAGTATTTACAGGCGAACACCCCCTGCGCTGCACTGAATATTGGCATGTGGTAGAAGCGCTGTTTGGGCAGACTGGATTCGTTCGCTCCCGTGCGTACGAAAAGGTACTCTTGATAGGCGTGTACGAAATCATTATACAGTGTGGCCACGTGCTGCGGGGTCGAAGCAAGCAAGGCATTGTGAATGGCGACGCTGCTGGCGAACTGCCCGATACCCCCCGACGCTGCGGGCGCGATACACAGGAACGAAACTACGTCACAGGGATCGTTGTGAAACGGCAGACCCCGGTTATGTTTGCTGCCGCGCCGTTCGATCAAGCTCGCCTGGCCTGCATCCCGCAGATCCTGCACAAGATCGCCGAACACGGTTTGCGGGCGCGGCGTGCCCACATGCGCGCACAAGCCCGCGTGCAGCAGGTGCAAATCCCTGGGAGTGAGCCCCTTCACCGGAACCCGGCGCAGTTGAACAAGACCATAGCCCTCTTCAAGCTCGCTGCGGATCCGTCGCAGTTGCGATGCAAGCGTGGGCAGCGGAAAGTTGCACGCGGTCGGCTGCATATGGCCATGCAGCCATTGCGCGGTCATGCCGGTGTCGTGCGCCCAGGCTTTGAACGCGGGAATAGCATCGAGCAGCTCCCTTTGGTGGGCATCGGTCAGCTCGAATACCCAGGATCGGTCTCTTTCAAGCGTGGCGGCTGCCCAGGCAGCGCGCACATTGAACGGTTCAGGTCCCATGAATGTCCTTCAAAGTATTTTAGTAGATGCCTTTTCAGCGTCGGATTGCCAGCCTTACCGCATTATCGCAAGATATCCCATGTTCGATGGCGCGACAACCGCGGCTGGCACGAACAGAACATAATGGAAAGAGTGAGCCCCGCTTGTAGCTGATCCGCCCGCTATGCCGGTTGCCGACGGGCTTTGGAAACCGGCGCGGGCAAGCTAGAATCTTCTCTGAATTGATACAGGGGATGGGAATATGCGTGAGGACCTGGCAGTGGCGCATGACGTCCCTGCGCTCTTTCTGATACACGATTCCAGTCTGGAAGAGTCTGAGAAAGCGGCGCTTGGCGCAGTGGCCAGCGTTACGTTTTTGCCCTGGGCGGAGCGCAAGACACCGCCGCACCAAACGCGCGTCCTGTTCTATCTGGGTGATGAGATGATCCGCGAGCTTGCCGCCACCGCCCTGGAGCGCGAGTGGGAGATCGGAGTCCTGCCTCATCCGGATGCCCGGCAGGCGATGTTGGCCATGGGCGTGCGCGGTGAGCTGAACGAGGTGTTCCGGCAC
>CAYTDW010000487.1:0-3167 GCA_964436585.1 uncultured Halioglobus sp.
CGGGTATACGGGATTGGTATAGCTGCTGGGCATCGGCGGTGCTTCCGGCATGGGTATTATAGTTGCATATGAGAGTAATATAGAAGTTAATCACGGCTTAATCAAGCGTGTAACCCGCGAAAATAGTAATTTATTTTGATATGGGCCCGTCCACATAGTTCTATATGCAACTAAAATGTGCTAGATTGCCCCCTCGTTCCCATTCACACAGGTGATACAGCCTCATGGCAAAGAAACCTTTTGCATCCTCCGCCGACCTCGGCGAGAAAGTAGAAACCCTCGAAGTCCTTGCCGACGGCGTTTACGCCCTGACCGCCGAGGGCGACCCCAACGTCGGCGCCATTGAAGGCGAGGACTTCCTGGTCGCGTTCGAGGCCCGTGCCACGCCCCGGGCCGCCCGCGACTGGCTGGCGAAGCTGCGCCAGCACACCGACAAACCGGTGAAGTACCTGGTGCTGTCCCACTACCATGCCGTGCGGGTGCTGGGCGCCTCGGCCTTCGAGGCAGAGTCGATCATTGCCCACGAGAACACCCGGCTGTTGATCGAGGAGCGCGGCATGGAGGACTGGGCCAGTGAGTTTGGCCGTATGCCACGGCTGTTCCGCGAGCCCGAGGGTATTCCGGGCCTGACCCACCCGGACATCGTATTCAACGACCGTCTGGAGATCCCCCTGGGGGGCGATCGCGGCGACCTGGTCCTGCAGTACTGCGGTCGCGGCCATACCGCCGGCGATATCTGTGCCTGGGTGCCGAAGCACAAGGTCCTCTTTGCCGGCGACCTGGTGGAGGCCGCCGCGGCGCTGTATACCGGGGACGCCTTTCATTTCGACTGGTCTAGCAAGACCCTGGACGCGGTCAAGGCTTTCGGGGCCCAGATCCTGATTGGCGGCCGCGGTGCCACGGCCCATGGCGGCGCGGCGGTGGACGCCGCGATCGAGCAGACCCGCGGCTTCCTGCAGGGCATGATCGACAAGGTGGGTGAAGTCCACAAGCGCGGCGGCTCCCTGAAAGAGGCCTTCGAGGCGACCCACGAGCACCTTGCCCCGAAATTCGGCATGTGGCCCATCTTCGAGCACTGCCTGCCCTTTGACGTGCAGCGCCTGTGGGATGAGATGGACGGTATCGACTGGCCCCGCATCTGGACCGCCGAAAAGGACCAGGAAGTCTGGGACAAGCTGCAGGATTGACAGGGGCGCAGTTCTGGTCCGTAACAATCCACTGCAAGGGCAAGTTCCATGACGTCCAGCGGCCGCCGGGATTTACGACTGAGCAGCTTCCTGCCCTATGTACTGGCCAACCTGGCCGAGCGCGTCAGCGCAAGCCTGTCGCACATTTACGCGGATGAATTCCAGCTCACCATTCCCGAGTGGCGGGTGATTGCCAACCTGGCGGAGCACGACACCCTCAATGCGCGCCAGATCGTCGAATTCACCACCATGGAAAAGAGCAAGGTGTCCCGTGCTGTGAGCAACCTCAGCGCAAGAGGCCTGGTCAGCCAGCAGCGGGCACAGGGCGACAGTCGCGCCAAGGACCTGGCCTTGACCGCTGCGGGCAAGGCGCTCTACAGGAGCATCGTGCCCAGGGTGCTGGCCTGGGAGCGAGAACTGCTGGAGGGATTGAGCCCGGGTGAGTACCGCGATCTGATGTATGTACTGGAAAAACTCGGTGGCCGCCTGCAGTCGCTGCGGTAACCAGGGAGGCATTATTCATGGCAGATTTATTTGAAAACCCGATGGGGCTGGACGGCTTTGAGTTTGTCGAGTTCACCGCGCCTGCGGCGGGTGTGCTCGAGCCTATTTTCGCATCCATGGGTTTCAGCAAAGTGGCTGTGCACCGCTCCAAGGCGGTCTCCCTCTGGCGCCAGGGAAACATCAACCTCATCATTAATTATGAACCCGCGGGCCCGGCCTTCTATTATGGGCGCGAACACGGTGCCTCGGCGTGTGGCATGGCGTTCCGGGTGCATGACGCGAAATCGGCCTATGCCCTCGCGCTGGAAAACGGGGCAGAGCCGGTGGTGATTGAAACCGGTCCAATGGAATTGCGCCTGCCTGCGATCAAGGGTATCGGGGGTGCCACGGTTTTCCTCATCGATCGCTATGAGGAAGGTGCCAGCATCTACGATATTGATTTCAGGTGGCTGGAAGGCGTGGACCGCAACCCCGTCGGCTTTGGCTTTCATACCCTGGATCACCTGACCCATAACGTCTATCGCGGGCGTATGCAGTACTGGGCCAATTATTACGAGAAACTGTTCAATTTCAGGGAGATTCGCTACTTCGATATCAAGGGCGAATACACCGGCCTGTTGTCCAAAGCCATGACGGCGCCGGACGGCAAGATTCGCATACCCCTCAACGAGGAGAGTACCGGCGGGGGCCAGATAGAGGAGTTCCTCATGGCCTATAACGGCGAGGGTATCCAGCATATCGCCTTCGCCTGCGACGACATTCTCGCTGCCTGGGACAAATTGAAATCCGCCGGCCTCGCCTTCATGCCCAAGCCACCGGCCACCTACTACAGGATGCTGGATGAGCGCCTGCCCGGGCACGGCGAACCCGTCGCGGAACTTGAAAGCCGCGGCATATTGCTCGACGGCAGTACTGCGGGTGAACGGCCGCGCCTGCTGCTGCAGATTTTCTCCGCCAACCTACTCGGCCCCGTATTCTTCGAGTTTATCCAGCGCAAGGATGACGAGGGCTTCGGTGAGGGCAATTTCAAGGCGTTGTTCGAGAGCATAGAGCGCGACCAGGTGGCACGCGGCGTTATCGGCAACAACTGACGAACCCATGTGCGGGGTCGCGTGCAGCCGCTCTCAGTTGCGTCCTATCAGCACCGGATAGCGGTCGGAATCCAGCGGCCCCCCTGGCGCGAGCTTGTCGTATACCAGGGGTTGGCTGAGGCCGGGGCGCACGTCATAGACCACGTCGTCGCCGGTATAGCGGATCGTGTAGCCGCGCCGCCTGCGATTGCTCAGGACGTTGCCGCCTGCGCCGTGCACCGTCATGGCATGGAACACGTAGACATCCCCGGGTTCGAGGTCCCAGGAGATGATGTCGTAGCTGTCACGGTCGGCCTCGATGTCAGGGATGTCCTCGAATTCGGGATTGCGCTCGTACTGGCTGATTGCCGTGGTCTTGCCGAAGGTTTCCGGCTGGAACCAGCGG
>CAYTDW010000488.1:0-3167 GCA_964436585.1 uncultured Halioglobus sp.
CCATCGCCGGCATGGTGAGCATCACAATCAGGCTGGAGACCGCCAGCGCGCTGGTCCAGGCCAGGGTAGCCCAGGTCTCGCCACCGGCCACGCCGCCCACGAAGTAGGCGCTGAATACCGCGGTGAGTACCACTGTGGTATAGCCTGAGTTGGCAAAATCGTACATCGCCCAGCCAAAGACCTCGCGCCTGCGCACTCCGGGGGCGAGATTGCTCTGGGGAAACAGGTTCACGGCCATGTGCGCACCGGAGCGGAAAGAGGGGCCAGTATACGCCAGTCGCGCTTTCGACCATCTCCGTGATCGCAGCAACGCGAATTTACTCTTGGATTTGGGATATTTCACCCTTATCATCTGTCGAACTGATTACCGCACATTGGGTGCGCGGATCTACGGAGTAAATGATGGACAACAAGAGTTTGCACTACACACACGCTGCGGGCCTCGAATCGGCCCTCAGCACCAACAAGGTGCTGAAAAACACGTATATGCTGCTTGGCATGACCCTGCTGTTCAGCGCCCTGACCGCAGGGCTTTCGATGGCGGTGGGAATAGGCCACGGGACAGCGCTTGTCCTGATGCTGGTCGGCTTCGGCCTGCTGTTCGTCGTCCACAAAACCGCCGACAGCAGTAAAGGCCTGCTGGCCATATTCGCCTTCACCGGCGTGATGGGCGCGTCGATCGGGCCGATGCTGAATCACTACCTTGCCCTGCCCAATGGGCCCCAACTGGTGCTGCAGGCGCTGGGCGGTACCGCGCTGGTATTCTTCGGGCTGTCGGCTTATGCCCTGAGCACCCGCAAGGATTTCTCCTACATGGGCGGCTTCCTCATGGTGGGCCTGCTGGTGGCGGTGGTCGCGATGATTGCCAATATCTTCCTCAATATTCCCGCCCTCTCGCTGACGATTTCAGCGGCGGTCGTGATGATCATGTCGGCCCTGATCCTGTTCGATACCAGTCGCATCGTCAATGGCGGCGAGACCAACTACATCAGGGCTACCGTGTCGCTCTACCTCAGCATCTACAACCTGTTCATCCACCTGTTGAGTCTGCTGGGCGCATTGAGCGGCGATGACTGATAAGGGGCTGGCAGAGCCCAAACCCCGGCCTGTTCCGGGGTTTTTTCATTCAGGCTGGCCGTGATCTACGCCCTGCTGGTCATGTCTTCCCCCGCCTCCGGCCAGGCGGCGCTGAGCGCGGCCCGTTTCGCCAAAGCCGTGCTCGCGCGCGGCCACGGTATCCGGCGCGTGTTCTTCCTCGATGCGGGCACCGCCAATGGCTCGGCGGCGGCGATTTTTCCCCAGGACGAGGTTGATCGGCTACAGCCCTGGATCGAACTTGCCGAACAGCACGGGGTGGAACTGATCCTGTGTATTGCCTCGGCACTCCGGTACGGGATGCTCGATGGCACCGAGGCCGGGCGCCATGGCAAGGCCGCGGCGACCATCCATCCCGCGTTCACGCTCTCGGGGCTGGGTCAACTGGTGGACGCCGCCACCACCGCTGACCGCCTGGTCACTTTCGGAGGCTGAAGATTAGCGCTCTCGAGGGCAAGCGGGTCCTGCTCCTGCTAAGGCACTCGCCCTACGGCAGCAGCATCGCCCGGGCGGCGCTGGATGTTGCGCTGGCCGCCGCGGCATTCGAGCTGCCCATCAGCCTGCTGTTTGCCGGCGAGGGTGTATTGCAGCTGCAAGCCGGGCAGGAGTGCGCAGGCATCGGCGTAAAGAGCCTTGAGCGCCTGCTGGCCTCGCTGCCTCTTTATGATATCGAATACGCCTATGCGGATGCCGAGGCGGCCAGACGCTACGGCCTCGATCTTGCCGCCGCGCCCCTCCCAGTGCGCGCGCTGGACGCCGGGGCAATGGCGGAACTGATCGCCGGCCACGACCACCTGCTCGGATTCTGACGATGACCCTGCATACCCTGAATGCCTCGCCCGCGTCCGCCGCATTTGCCGACTGCCTGCGACTGTTGGCGCCCGGCGATGCCCTGCTGCTGCTGGGAGACGGCGTTTACGCTGCCCTGGAAGGCACCGCAGCACGTCAGGCTTTGGATGCCAGCCCGGCGCAAGTCTATGTCCTGCGGCCGGATGCCGCGGCTGCCGGCGTGCTGGGGCGGATGGGTAGCGCCGAGCTCGTTGATGTAGACGGTTTCGTGGCGCTTTCCGAGCACTTTGCGCGCCAGTTGGCCTGGTACTGAAGCTATGTTGCCGCCGGTGGCGTTTGACCGTGAGGGCTTTTTGCGCCGACTGGAGGACTGGACTCCCGAGGTGGCAGAGCAGATCGCGGCGGCCGAACAGGTGGAATTGTCGCCAGCTCATTGGGAAGTCATTCACCTGCTGCGCGAGTACTACCGGGCGTTTGACAGCTCTCCCGCCATGCGCGCCCTGGTGAAGTACTGTGGCCTCAAGCTGGGCGCCGACAAGGGTCGCAGCATCTACCTGCTGTCGCTGTTCCCCGGTTCACCGGCTAAACTCGGCAGCAAAATCGCCGGCCTGCCCAAGCCCGACAACTGCCTCTAGGAAGACCGCATGACAGAGCCAGGTTTCGAAGACCCGGAACAGGAACACCTGTTCGCCCCCTTTGTGCGCATTCTGGGCCGGGGCAAGACGGGCAGCCGCTGCCTGAGCCGGGCCGAAGCCAGGCAGGCATTCGGCATGATCCTCAGGGGCGAAGCCGAGGACGTGCAAATCGGCGCGTTCCTGATGCTGTTGCGGGTGAAGGAGGAAACCGGGGAGGAACTGGCCGGGTTCGTCGAGGCCTGCCGCGCCCAGATGGTGCAACCGGATCCATCCCTGCAGGCGGACCTCGACTGGTCCAGTTACGCGGGCAAGAAGCACCAGCATCCCTGGTTTATCCTGTCGCTGTTGCTGCTCGCCCAGGCGGGCTACCGCGTGCTGATCCACGGCGCCGATGGCCATACACCGGGGCGGCTCTACACCGAGCAGGCCCTGCGCCAGTTGGGCCTGCCCGTGGCCGCGAACTGGTCGGAGGTCGGGAGCCAGCTGGACAGCACCGGCCTGAGCTACCTGCCGCTGCGCCAGTTCTGCCGGCCGCTGCATGCGCTGATCCGGCTGCGCCCCCTGCTGGGTCTGCGCTCGCCGGTCAACACCCTCACCCGCATGCTCAATCCCCTGCGGGCCCCCTGCAGCATCCAGAGTGTATTTCAC
>CAYTDW010000489.1:0-3153 GCA_964436585.1 uncultured Halioglobus sp.
CACAGCCTCATCCAGCATGTGCAGCGCGGCTGGGGCTTCATGCGCGGGGAGCTGGGCGAGTTCGTCGAACTGTTGCCGGCCCAGCAGCGCCTGGAGACCTCCTGGTACGAGGGCACGGCGGACGCCATCTACCAGAACATCGATATCATCCGCGCCCACAAGCCGGAGTTTGTGCTGGTGCTGGCCGGCGACCATATCTACAAGATGGATTACGGCACCATGCTGGCCGCCCACGTGGAAGCCGAGGCCGACATCACCGTGGGCTGTATCGAGGTGCCGCTGGAGGAGGCCAGGGCCTTCGGCGTAATGGCGGTGGATGAGAACAATCGCATCGTGCAATTTGCCGAAAAGCCGGAGCACCCCGCTCCCATGCCCGGTCGCGATGATGTGGCCCTGGCGTCGATGGGCATCTACGTGTTTCGCACCGAGGTGCTGATCGAGGAACTCCTGCGCGACGCGGACGAGGCCGACTCCAAGCATGATTTTGGCGGCAACATCATTCCCGATGCCATCAATCGGCTGCGGGTGACGGCATTCCCCTTTCGCCAGGCAGGCAGCAAGAATCACGGGTACTGGCGGGACGTGGGCACCATCGACGCCTACTGGGAGGCCAACATGGAGCTGATCGGGGTCAGCCCGGAACTCAACCTGTATGACCGGGAGTGGCCGATCTGGACCTACCAGGACCAGGTGCCCCCCGCCAAATTCGTGTTCGATGACGAGGGCCGCCGCGGCAAGGCAGTCGACTCCATGGTCGCCGGCGGCTGCATCGTATCCGGTTCCGATGTGCGCCGCTCACTGCTGTTCAGCAACGTCCACGTCCACTCCTACACGCGCATCGAGGACTCGGTGATTTTCCCCGAGGTCGACATCGGCAGGCGCTGCGTCATCAGGAAGGCTGTCATAGACAAGGGCTGCATCATTCCGCCCGACACCCGCATCGGGGAAGACGCCGCTGCCGACGCCGCGAGGTTCCACGTATCAAAGGGCGGGGTGGTACTGGTGACCCCGGAAATGCTGGGCCAAAGACTGCACTATGCCCGCTGAGCAACCGATGAGCGTGGTGCTGTGCTGGCACATGCACCAGCCCGAGTACCGCGACCTGCGCACCGGCAAGGTGCACCTGCCCTGGACCTACCTGCACGCCACCAAGGATTACGTCGACATGGCGGCCCACCTGGAGGCCGTGCCGGCGGCCCGGGCGGTGGTGAATTTCGCGCCCATCCTGCTGGAGCAGATCGAGGACTACGCCGGCCAGGTTGAGGCCTACCTCGCCGGTCACGGGGTGATCAAGGATCCCCTGCTGGCCGAGTTGGCCGAACCCGCCCTGCCGGGCAACGCCCAGGCCCGCCTGCGGTTGATGCAGGACTGCCTCCGCGCCAACCGGGAGCGCATGATAGCCCGCTTCGAGCCCTATACGCGCCTGGCCACCATGGCCGAGTGGTATGAGGCACACCCGACGACCCTGGTCTACGCCTCCAACCAGTTCCTGGCGGACCTGCTGGTGTGGTACCACATCAGCTGGATGGCCGAGTCCCTGCAGCGCAGCGACGCAAGGCTGCAGAGGCTGCGGGACAAGGCCCATAATTTCAGCCTGCACGACCGCCGGGAGCTGCTGCAGATCGCGCGCGAACAGCTGCAGTCGATCGTGCCGCGCTACCGGGCGCTTGCGGAGCGCGGCCAGGTGGAGCTGAGCATGAGCCCCTATGCGCACCCGATAGTCCCGCTGCTGCTGGACATGGAGTGCGCCCGGGAGGCCATGCCCGGGGTACACCTGCCGGTGGTTACCCAGTATCCGGGAGGCGAGGAACGGGCGCGCTGGCACATGCAGCGGGGGCTGGCGACCTTCGAGCGGGTATTCGGCCGCAGGCCGGTGGGCCTGTGGCCCTCGGAGGGCGGGGTGAGCCAGCAGGCGCTGGCACTGTTCGCCGAGTATGGTTTTCGCTGGGTGGCCAGCGGCGGCAATGTGCTCAGAAACAGCCACGACGCCACCTCCAGGGCCTGCAGCCACCGGGTCTACCGCTTCGGCGAAGTCGCCGTCAATTGCATTTTCAGGGACGACGGGCTGTCCGACCTGATCGGCTTCAATTACTCCGAATGGCACGCAAACGATGCGGTGGCGAACCTCATCGGCCACATGGAAAACATCGCCAGGCTCTGCCCCGACCGCAACGACTGCCTGATCGCCATCATCCTGGACGGCGAGAACGCCTGGGAGTATTACCCCGAGAACGGCTTTTACTTCCTGGACCAGTTGTACCGCGACCTCGGCAAGCACCCGGGTCTCGAGCTGACCACCTTCGACCAGTTCCTGCGGGACAAGTCACCCACGCCCGCCCACGAATCGCACCTGCGGGCGGGCAGCTGGGTCTACGGCAGTTTCTCCACCTGGATCGGCGACCCGGACAAGAACCGGGGTTGGGAAATCCTGGTGGAAGCCAAGCGCACCTTCGATGAGCAGATCGCGGCGGGCAAGCTCTCCGTGGAGGAAATCAATGCCGCCGAGCAGCAACTCGCCATCTGCGAGGGTTCCGACTGGTTCTGGTGGTTTGGCGACTACAATCCTTCCGCCACGGTGAACCAGTTCGACCAGCTGTATCGCACGCACCTGGCCAACCTCTACCAGATGCTGCATGTGGAAGCCCCGCCCTACCTCACCGAAGTGATCTCGCGGGGCGGCGGCCAGCCCAGCCGGGGCGGCGTGATGCGCCACCACAGCGAGAACCCCTCTTGAACATCTCCCTGTCGAGCCAGCGTCGCTGCGGCGTCCTGCTGCACCCCACCAGCCTGCCCGGGCCGGGTTACTGCGGCGAATTTGGCGCCGAAGCCCGGCGTTTTGTCGACCTCATCGCCGCGGCCGGCCTGCAGATCTGGCAGGTGCTGCCGCTGGGGCCCACCCACCCCGACGGTTGCCCCTACCAGTCGTTCTCGGTCCACGCCGGGAGCCCTGACCTGATCGACCTGCAGTGGCTGGTTGAGCGCGGCTGGTTGGCGCCGGCGCAGGCCCTGCAGGGCCAGGCGGACCGGGATGCCAAGCGGGCGGTACTGAACCAGGCGAGCCGCCTGTTCTTTGCCCAGGTCGAATCCGCGCCGGATGCGCCCATGGGCGTCGCTTACCGGGACTTCCTGGCAAGCGCCGGATTCTGGCTGGAG
>CAYTDW010000490.1:0-3141 GCA_964436585.1 uncultured Halioglobus sp.
CTCAGGGGCTATATGCAGAATATCGGCAAGCGCCTGCGCCTGGAAATGGGTGGCGCGAGCGCGGACCTGCTGCTTTCAGAGCTGATGCAAACCCATGTGTTCCGGCTGAGCATCGACCACCCCACCAATGTGCTGGCATTCGTCGGCGTGGTGGAGCGGGCGGTGGGCGCAGCGGACCCCAGGGACATCGGCCTGGGCCTCGCCGAAATCAGTATCAGGCGGCCGGCCCCGGCCCAAGTCGGCGCGGCTGCAGCGGAAGCGCCCGCCCGGGAGGCTGCGTCCCCTGCTGAAGCGTCCCCTGAGAGAGCGGTTCTCGAGATCGACAGTCCTGAGATCGACAGTCTCGAGATCGGGTGTCTTGAGATCAACATGGCCGCGGACCCTCTGGTGTGCGCGGGGCTCTATGACTGCGAGCCCCCGGGGCGGTGGACATCCTCAGCCGATGTCGCGATCCAGCTGCCGGTCGCGGTCGCGGGCAATTTCCGGATGGTGATCGACGTGTTCCACATCCTGCATAACCACGGGCGCCAGGTCGATGTCAGCCTCGGCGCCGGGCGCCAGGCGCTCACCCTGGAGGACGGTCGCAGCTGCTACGAGCTGGATTTCACCGCTATTGCGCCCACGGACTATATCGCTATCAACGGCCTGGGGCTGGGCCCCGGCGAACACCCGGATGACCCCAGGTGGCTGGGGCTGGGTATTGCCCGCATCTCCCTGCGGCCCCTGGTACCCGAGAAGCCAGCCTGGAACGGCGCGCACAGGGCGCGAACCCTGCTGGCATCCCTGCGTGACTGGCCCGCGCCCCGCAATCTCGCCCGGCGCATTCGAGCCCCCCGCAGCGTACTCTACACGGCCATTTTCAATCCCAAGGATGGCCGCAAGAACTGGGAGGACATAATCACGGCCTTTGTCTACGCGTTTCGCGAGGATGCCGCTGCAACCCTGCTGATCAAGATCACCTACCATGAACTCGATGAGCTCTACGAGGATATCTTCACCTTCCTGATACAGCTGTATCCCTTCCGCTGCCGCCTGGTGTTCATCCACGGCTACCTGTCGCAGCAGCAGTACGAGCAGTTGCTGCTGCACAGCCATTTCATCGTCAATGCATCCCGCGGCGAGGGTCAGTGCCTGCCGCTGATGGAATTCATGTCCGCCGGGGTGCCGGCGGTGGCGCCCTGTAATTCGGCCATGCGCGAGTACATCACGCCGCGCAACGCGTTTATCGTGGCGTCCTCCCCGGAACTCACCTTCTGGCCCCAGGACCCGCGGCAGGTATTTCGAACCCTGTGGCAGCGAATCGACTGGGAGTCGCTGGTCGGCGCGTTTGCCGCCAGCGCGCGCCTGTACCGGAAGTCACGGCGCCGCTACCGCGCGCTGGCGGATGCCGCGGCGCAGGCGCAGCAGGGTTACTGCTCCATGGCGCTCGCCAGGAGCCGGTTTGAAAAAGTCCTGGGCCAACTGCCGCAGGATGCGGGGCAATGACATGATTATCGCGGTCTACTCCGGCACCAGGGCAAGCACGGTCAGCAGGGACCTGGGCAAGGCGGACTACAGCTATTACTTCATCCTGCAGAAATACCTGCCGCTGCTGCGCGCGCTCGGGGAGGTGCGGTTCGTCGACAATCCCGCGCTGGAGGTGGATGCGATTTACGCCGAGGCGCAGGCCGCTGGCGCCGGCGCGGTCTTTCTCTCGTTCACCCCGCCCCACAATACGCAGCGGGGGCTGCGCTGCCCCACCGTCTGCGTCATGGCCTGGGAGTTCGGCAGCATTCCCGACGAGGACTGGGACAGCGACGGCCCCTCGCCCAACTGGGTGACGGCCCTGCGGGAGATCGGCAATGTGATCACCATCTCCGATTATGCGACCCGGGTCATCCGCCGGCAGGTGGGTAGCGGCGTGCGGGTTGTCACCATACCCGCGCCGGTCGATGCGGCCGAGCCTGGCCAGCCTGCGCCTGCAGGCTTGCGCGGCGCGGCCCGGCCGGCGCTGCAGCTTGAGGCGACCCTGGTCGATTCCCGCCAGTGCGACATCGACGAGGAGCGCGTCACCGTCAGGAGTGCCGGGGCGGATGACCCCGGCCGGGGTGAGGCCCTGTGGGATGGCACCGAGGTGAACTGGGCCTTCGTCTCCAGGGGCGAGTCGGCGGGGCAGTACCTGGTGGGCTTTTACGCGGAGGAGGACTGGGGTTGCTGGTCGCGGACACCCACGCCGGAAATCATCCTGCCCTGGCAGGTGCAGGGAGACTTCGAACTGGAGCTGGCCATGGTGGGTTACGGTGAGAACCAGGGCCGCACTATCGAAGTCAGGATCGGGGACTGTACCCGGTCGCTGCAGCTGACAGGGGAAATGCGCCCTTTTCCGTTGCGCTTTTCCCTGGCCGCCGGCGCCAGCAGCATCCATTTTTGCGGCTTGACCGCCGTACCCCTGCCCGGGGCCCGCGACCACCGCACCCTGGGCCTGGGCCTGAGCAGGCTGACCCTGCGGCGCATGGGCGCTGCGGCGATGACGACCGCTGGCGCGACCCTGCCGGCGGCGCCCGCCGCCGCATCCGGCGGCGACCCTGTCAGCCTGCAACTGGACGGCACGGTGTATACCTCGGTGTTCAACCCGGAGGATGGCAGGAAGAACTGGAAGGATATCGTCACGGCGTTCTGCTGGGCGTTCCGGGCCGATCCGGACAAAACCCTGGTACTGAAGATGTCGCACCACAACAAGTCGGTCTTCATGGGCGACTTGCTGCTGCTGTTTTCCAAGTTGCATCCCTTCAGCTGCCGGATCGTGGCGTTGCACGGATTTCTTTCAGCTGACCAGCTGCGCGAGCTGGTGCGGGCAACGGACTATTATGTGAACGCGTCCAGCGCCGAGGGCCAGTGCCTGCCGCTGCTGGAGTTCATGGCCGAAGCCGTGCCGGCGATAGCGCCGAACCATACCGCCATGGAGATGTATATCAACGAGGACAACGCGTTTATCGTGCGCTCCAGCCTCGAGCCCCAGGCCTGGCCGATAGATCCGCGCCGGGCCTATCGCACCACCACCCAGCGCATTTCCTGGGATTCGCTGCGCCCGTGCTTCGTCGACAGCGCCGCCCTGCTGGAACCGGACAGGGTCCGCTACCTGGCAATGGCAGCCGCTGCCGC
>CAYTDW010000491.1:0-3136 GCA_964436585.1 uncultured Halioglobus sp.
CCGCCGCCGACAATTTTAAGCCCGCGCGCCCGCGGCGCGTGCTGCAGGTAACGGCGGTAGGCCCGCAGCAGGCGGGGCAGGTTCTTGCGCGGCTCCAGGGTGCCCACAAACAGGAAGTAGGCGCCCGCGTCCGCCGCAGTGGGCTCGCCCGGGGGGTCTTCGCCCGCGAGCATACTGGCGTTGGGCACCACCGTCACCCGCGCCGCGCACTGGGGAAAATAGTGTTCGAGGCGGTGCCGGGTAAACTGCGACACCACGGCGATCGCGTCGGCCCGGGCCAGCGCCCGCGGGGTGAAAAAATTCTCGATCTGGCGGCCCGGGAAACGCATGGTCTCCCCGCAATCCTTCCACACCAGGTCGTGGACCGTCAGGGCGGTGCGCACCGCGCGCGGCAGCAGGGGTAACTGGTGGCGCGGCCCCCAGAACACCTGCACCCGGTCGCGCCGGGCCCACAGCGGGAACAACACATGGGCCAGTTGGCCCGCGCGCAGGGCGGAGGGAACAGCGGCGCTGCGGTGGTGCACATTGGGCAGGTCGAGGCCGTCCATCGCGTAGCGCTGCGGCGAGTAGAGGAACCACTCACCCCCGCGCCGGCACATGCGCACGAGCAACTCGCGGGTATAGCGGTAGATGCCCGTACCCGGGTGGCACAGGGGGCGAGCGTCCACCCCGATGCGGGCCCCCCCCTGCGCCGCGCCGCCCGCTGCACTCATCGCTCGAGTCCCCGCAGCACGGCCACGACGGCGGCGGCAGTGCGCTGCCAGGTATATTGCGCGCTGCGCGCCAGCCCCTGGGCAATAGCCCCGGGCCGCCAGACCTCGTCCTCCAGCGCCCGCCGCAGCGCCGCCGCCATCGCATCCACGTCCTGCGGGTCGGCCTGCAGGGCGCAGCCCGCGCTCAATTCGGGCAGGGCCGAGCTGGCGGAACAGGCCACCGGCACGCCGCTGGCCATGGCCTCCAGTACCGGCAGGCCGAAACCCTCGTAGAAGGAGAAATAGCCGAATGCGGCGGCGCCCGCATAGAGCGCGCCCAGCTGCCCTTCCTCGACATAGTCGAGGTAAACCACCTCCCCGGCTGCGGCCAGGCGGCGGATATCCGCCAGCAGGGAGGCGCTGTTCCAGCCGTAGGCGCCGGCAATCACCAGGGGGTAGCGCCGGCGCAGCGCCGCCGGCAGCACGCCGTAGGCCCGCAGCAGCCCGGCCAGGTTCTTGCGCGGCTCGATGGTGCCGACGCTGAGCAGGTAAGCACCGGCGCGCAATCCATGCCGCGCCAGCACCGCCTCGATGTCAGCGCCCGCCCGCGGGCGGAAGGCCGCATCCACTCCCAGGGGAATCGCCGTCACCCGGTCTGCGCTGAGCTGGAACAACTGCAGCAGTTCGGTGCGGACAAAGCCGGAATCCGTCACCAGGTGATCGGCGCGCTCAACCGCGGCGTGAATCTGCTCACGCAGGTAGTTGACCCGGTCGCGCGGATGAAAGTCGGGAAAATGGAATACCGACAGGTCGTGCAGGGTGACCACGGACAAGCCGCCGACCGGCGGGGCGCTGAAATTCGGGGAGAAAAGTATATGGTCGTCGTGGGCGCGCAGGCCCTGCGCCAGCGCCCTGGCCCGGCGCCGCCGGTAGGGGCCGAGCACAAGATCGTAGGGCAGCAGCGGCCTGAGCCACTGGCGCCAGCGGGCGGCGGGCGCCGGTGGCGCCAGGCCTGCCGGGTCGAAACTCTCCAGTACCTGGGTGCCGCGCAGGTAACGCAGTTCACTCACGCCCGCCGCCGGTAAATGCCGCGCCAGCTCGAGCGCGTAGCGGCCGATACCCGACAGCGGCAGGGTGACCGGTGATACATCGAGCAGGACTTTCACTGACCGGTCTGGGCGCGGTACATCCAGCGCAGGGTTTCCGCCAGGGGAATCAGCTTGAGTTCACCGATCGCCGCCGCCAGCTTGCGGTTGCAACCCACCAGCCGCCGGACCTCGTTGGCGCGGACAAAGGCCGGGTTTACATCGACCTCGATGCTGTAACCGGCCAGCTCCGCCAGCATGGCCAGCACATCCTCTATGGAGTAGGCCTGGCCGGAGCAGACGTTGTAGGCCTCTCCCGCAACACCGTGCTCAAGCAGCCGCGCATAGGCGGAGGCGACCATCCTGACGTCGTTGAAGTCGCGGTAGACATCGATATTGCCAAGCGCCACCCGGGGCAGGCGCCGGGCGAAATGATCGACCAGCTTGGGCAACAGGAAGTCCGGCGACTGGCCCACCCCGGTGTAGTTGAACGGGCGGGCGATCACGATGGGCAGGACCTCCCGCCACTGCCGCGCCAGCAGCTCCATCGCGTACTTGCTCACCGCATAATCGTTTTCAGGCTGCGCGGCGCAGCCTTCGTCCAGCGGGGATACGGCGGCATTGCCGTAGACGTTGGCGCTGCTGGCGAGCAGCACCTTTTTCGCGGGTGTGCTGCAGGCCGCCAGTGCGGCCAGCAGGTTGCGACTGCCGACGATGTTGCTGGTGTAGAGGTCGCTGACATCGCCATGGGCGACAAATGCAATCGCGGCCAGGTGCACCACGACGCTGGGCTGGATGGCCGCCACCATCTCCGCCAGGCGCGGGCCGTTGCGCAGGTCCACGATGTGCTCACCCGGCCTGCTCGCCTGCCTCTGGTCCAGGCCCACCACCTCGTAGCCGAGGGCTTCCAACTCCCGGGCCATGTAGCGCCCGGTGAAGCCCGCAAGGCCGGTGACCAGTGCCCTGCCCTTCATGCTCAGAACGAGACCCCGCGCTCAACCCGCGACAGGTCGGCCTTCACCATCATGGCGCACAATTCCTCCAGGGTAACCACCGGCTGCCAGCCCAGCACCTCCCTGGCGTGGGAGGCATCGCCTATCAACAGGTCCACCTCGGCGGGGCGGTAGAATTCGGGGTTTACCGCCACCAGCTCCCTGCCGGTGCGGGTGCAAAGCCCGCGCTCGAGTTCGGCGGCGCCCCGCCACTCCAGGGTTTTGCCCACGGCCCGGAACGCCATATCGACGAAGTCGCGCACACTCTGGGTCCGGCTGGTGGCCAGCACATAGGTGTCGGGTTGCGGCTGCTGCAGCATGCGCCACATGCCTTCCACATAGTCGCCGGCAAAGCCCCAGTCGCGCC
>CAYTDW010000492.1:0-3120 GCA_964436585.1 uncultured Halioglobus sp.
GCTCTCGTTCAGGAATGAACGGATAGGAATGGGGTGCTCACTGCCGCGAACAAAAATTTCACGCCAATAGGCCGGAATTTGACGAATTTCTGTGGTTCAGCAAGTCCATTTGACAATTAATCCCCGAATCACATATGGTGTTAGGTTTGGCTAACAGCTACCTTGAACTTAAAAGCGTTACGCTCGAGCTAAGCCTGCAATTGTTTACGGGGCTTGCCTTTATATGATGGTGGATAGTAATACAACCAACTCGTGGCCACTGCGGAGAATATGAAGTCATCAAACTCTTTAGCGGAAGGCATGGAAGGGGTTAGGGAGCTAATAGCTGCCCCCTATGTAAATTCTATAGCAGGATGTATTTCTGCCGGTGAGATTGATTCTTCAAGAGACGCAGGAGGCTATAACTTGTTACATTTAGCCTGCTACTTTACAAAACCACTTATAGTTTCTGAGCTTCTAGTGTAGTGCTGCATCCTGTTTGGAACTTAAGCGCTTGTTGGCCCGTATGACCTTCTCCAGGATATCTTTCGCCTTGGCGGTCCAGATAAAAGCCTTGGGGTTCGCATTGTGAGAGGCAACGTAGCTTTCGATTGTTGCAACCAGATCCGGGACGCTGTGAAATACGCCTCGCCTCAAGCGATCTGTTGTCAGGTCACGGAAGAAACGTTCTACCATGTTCAACCAGGAGGCCGATGTCGGCGTGAAGTGCAAATGGAATCGCGGATGCTTCTCCAGCCAGTCTTTCACCTTGGCATGTTTGTGCGTCGCGTAGTTGTCACAGATAACGTGCAAGTCTTTGTGCTTCGGCGTCTCACGGTCAATCTGCTTCAGAAACTTCAGCCACTCAACATGACGGTGACGGGATTCACAGCGGGAAATCACCGATCCGTCCAATGTATTGAGCGCCGCGAACAAGGTGGTTGTGCCATGGCGCTTGTAATCATGCGTCATCGTCGCTGCACGCCCCTGCTTAAGAGGCAACCCGGGTTGGGTGCGATCAAGGGCTTGCACTTGGCTTTTTTCATCGCAGCACAGTACCAAGGCATGGTCCGGCGGGTTCAAATACAAACCCACAATGTCCTCAAGCTTCTCCACAAACTGCGGATCACGCGACACTTTGAAGGTTTCGATACGGTGAGGCTTTAGCCCATGCGCACGCCAGATACGCAATACCGTCGTGGGGCTGACGCCGACAACCTCGGCCATGCTGCGGGTGCTCCAGTGCGTGGCATTCTCAGGTGTCGTCTGGGTCGTCAGTTCAATAATGCGTTGATGGTCTACCGAAGGTTTACGACCACCCCGAGGCAAATCCCTTGCAATCGCAGCCAGTCCACCCTCGACATAGCGCTGGCGCCATCGACCCACCTGTACGCGACCGGTATTCAATTGGTTGGCGATGGATTGGTTGTCCAGCCCGGCTGCCGCCAGCAGGATAATACGCGCACGGCGGGCAAGGCGGACTGTCGTTGTATTCGAACGCGCCAGTCGTTCAAGCGTTTTCTTTGATTCCGTGTCGAGTATGATGTCCGGCGCAACTCGCATTACAACTCTCCTGTCATGGGGTACAAGCATATGACAGAAGAGCAGCATTTAAGTTCCTTTAATTATGAAGCAGTACACTAGAGCACCGCGTGCAGTGCTTTCAGCAGGGCGTGGGGCGCCTCCACCATCAGGGTGTGCCCGGCGCCCGCCATCACCCGCACGTCCGGCGTCCCCAGCGCCGCCTGCAGCGGGCCGGTTGACCTCACCGGCGTGAGGCGATCCTCGCTTCCCAGCACCATCAGCACCGGGCACTCGACCGCAGCGGCGCGTTCCAGGCCGGCCTGGTAATTATTGCAGGCGCTCATATCCGCGTGCAGCACGCCGGGTCGGCAGCGCTCGAACAGGCGCAGGGTGCCGCCCACCATCCACATGCCGGGATTTTTGTTACCGCCGAACTGGTGCCGCTTGCTGTAGCCCCACTGGGTCAGCATGTCGAAAGCGGCGTGATCATTATTGGCCGAGGCTTCGAGGATCGCGTCCGACACCGGCATCGGCGCGGTGCCGGCCACCATGGCGATCGCGCGCACCCGCTGCGGGTGGTGCCCCGCGCACTCCAGCGCGACCAGGCTGCCCATGCTGTGGCCGGCGATGGCGGCCCGCTCGATCTGCAGGGCATCCAGCAAGGCCACGATCCAGTCGCCGAGTTCCTCGATCGATTTCAACGGTTCTCCTGCCGAACGCCCGTGCCCGGGCAGGTCGACGGCGATCACGTTGCGGCCGTGGCGGGCGAAGTGGCGGGCCGTATAGGTCCACACCGTGTGGTCCATGCCGGCGCCGTGGAGGAAGACAACACTCTGTTTTTGCGGGTCGAGTTCGCGGTTGTTGGTATAGCAGTACGCGGCTGCACCATTGACGTCGAGTTTCATCGTGCCGCCTCCCTTTCCACAATTTTTTGCGCTGCCCTCAGTCCCTGCTGCAGGTCCGCGATCAGGTCTGCCACTTCCTCCAGACCGATGGAGAGGCGGATCGTGCCGGCGGAAATACCCGCCGCCGCCAGGGCCGGCGGGTCCATGCGGTAGTGAGTGGTGCTGGCCGGGTGGATCACCAGGGACTTGGCGTCGCCCACATTGGCCAGGTGGGAGAACAGGTCCAGGGCGTCGACCAACGCCACACCGGCATTGCGGCCGCCCTTCAGCTCAAAACTGAAGACTGCGCCGCAACCCCGGGGCAGCAGACGGCTCGCCAGGGCCCGGTCCGGGTGGCCGTCCAGCTCCGGGTAGGATACTGCGGCGACCATCTCGTGGCCCTGCAGGAAGGCGACCACCTTGCGGGTGTTGTCCACGTGACGTTGCATGCGCAAGCCGAGAGTCTCGATACCCTGCAGGATGTGGAAGGCCGAGGTGGGGCTCATGCAGGCGCCGAAATCCCGCAGTCCCTCCTTGCGGGCCCGCATGATAAAGGCCGCCGGGCCGAACTCCTCGCTGAACACCAGGTTATGGAAGCCCCGATAGGGTTCGGTGAGAGTGGGGAATTTGCCCGAGGCGTCCCAGTCAAATTTGCCGCCATCGACCAGCAGGCCGCCGATGACGATGCCGTGGCCGCTGAGGAATTTGGTGGCTGAGTGAGTGATCAGGTCGG
>CAYTDW010000493.1:0-3110 GCA_964436585.1 uncultured Halioglobus sp.
GCTGCTGGCCAACTGGGACAAGAAGGAACCCGCCGGGCCCGACCTGCAGTACCTGAAGGTATACGATTTCGACGGCAAGGAACTGAAAGAGACCAACAACATCGATTTCCTGGCCGCGAAGCTGGGCGCGCCTCACCAGATGCGCTTCGGCGCCTACGCCCTGTACGGCGACAAGACCGCCAGTCGGTGATTTCCGCGTCTCCACCGGCGGCCCTGCTCGCCGCCCTGCTTTGCTGCACGGCCGCCACCGCCGGGGCAGCGGGGCAGGTGCTCGACCCCGGCTACGGATCACCGCAATATCAACCGCCCGCCCCTGGCAGCTACCAACTGCCGCCACTGGGCATTGCGGCTGACGGCAAGGTACTCAACGACCGCGGCGAACAGCTGGCGCTACAGGATCTGCTCGGGGACAAATTGGTACTGCTGGGCTTTATTTACACCCACTGCTCCGACATCAACGGCTGCCCGCTCGCCACCTTCGTGATGAAAAAGGTACAGGATCGGCTGGCGGACGATGCCAACCTGGCACCACAGGTGCGACTGGTCAGCCTGAGTTTTGACCCTGCCCAGGATACCCCTGCGGCGCTGCACGACTACGCCGGGAACTTTCGCCGCAAAGGTTTCGACTGGCAGTTCCTCACCACTGCCTCGGAGGCCGAGTTGTTGCCGATCCTGGACGGCTACGGGCAATGGCGCCAGCGCGAGTACGATAAGGATGGCAACTACACCGGCAGCATCTCCCACATACTCCGGCTCTTTCTCCTCGACCGGCAGGGCCGGATCCGCAATATCTACAGCAGCGGTTTCCTGGACGCCGCCACCGTGATCAACGACCTGCACACCCTTGCTATCGAGTCGCGCGCCGCATCCGGATCGTAATCACGGTTCCTGCACCAACGGGGAGTGCGCGTCCCGGTAGCGGTCGATAACCTTGGGCATATTCTGCAGGGTTTTGGTGACCGATGTCACCGCGGCATAATTGGCGACCCAGACCGGAATCCTGCCACCCGGGTCCCCGTACACCTGGTAGGTCACCTCCACCCAACCATCGGCCTCGGGCCGCAACTGCCAGAAACCGCCGAAATCCGGTACGCGCACATAAGGCGCTTTCGCCGGAAAAAATTGCGGAAAGTTGCTGATAGAGACGGTGATGATCCCGCTGGTGGCCTGCTGCTGGTAGTCAAATCGCACCACCGTATCCCTGTCATGCATTGGCCAGGGCGCATCGACAATGCCGTACACGTAGGCCTGCGCGTAGCCGTTCTCTTGCAGGATCTTCGCGCCGCCGCTGCGATACACCCACGCCTGGTTGAAGCCGGCGTCCTTCAACAGGGCCATGATGGCATTGAGCGAGGCCTCGATGCGGGTGACTCCCCGGATTTCCTGCAGCGCAGAACCCGGGTAGGGGCGCCGTTGCACCAGCAGGTCGCCGGATTCAACAACTGTTTCCCAGTCGTTGGCCTGGACAGGCGCGGGCGCCAGCGCCGCCAGCAGCAACAGGGCCGCCAGCAAGCGCCATCCGGCTGCCGTCACCGACGGTATCGGCGCGCAATCATCCGACAGCGCGGCCATGCTCAGGCAAGCACCCGCTGCAGCCAGCGCGATATATCCGCGATCTGCGCAGCACAGACCTCGTGGCCCATCGGGTAGGCCTTGTATTCCACCGGGTAGCCCCTGCTCGTGAGGTCCTGCAGTGCGTCCCGTCCCATGCGCTCCGGCACCATGGGGTCCGCCGTGCCGTGGCAGATGAAGATCGGCAGCTTCCGGTTGGCGCTATTGGGGGTAATGCTCTGGCGGGTGGCAAAATAGGTGGACATACACAGTAGCCCCGCCAACGGTTGCATATAGGTGAGCGCTGCCTGGTAGGCCACCGCGCCGCCCTGGGAAAATCCCGCTATTACGATGCGATGGCTGGGAATCCCCCGGTCGATCTCCCGGTCGACCAGCAGCCGCACCTGCTCCGCGGATGCGATAAGCTGGGCGGCATCAATTTTCCGGTCGATATTGATTTCGGTAATGTCATACCATGCGGGCATCACATAGCCGCCGTTGATCGTGACAGGTATGGAGGGTGCGTTGGGAAAGATAAATCGTACCGGCAAGCCTGCCGGCAGGCGCAATTCTGCCACCATGGGCACGAAGTCGTTGCCGTTTGCGCCCAGGCCGTGCAGCAGGATGACCGTCGCAGTGGCCGGGGCCTTGGGTTCGATATCGATACAGGACAGCAGTGGCATAGCGGCGGCTCTCTACTGTGGAGTTTGCGGGCCGGCCATTATATCGAGGCGGCTGCAACCGGGCCCGTTTATTTTGGCGCTGGCCTGACCGGGCAGCTTGATGCAGGGCGCAACGGAACAATACGACGTGGTGGTACTTGGCGGGGGCGCCGCCGGGCTGATGTGCGCGCTCACCGCGGGCCAGCGCGGCCGGCGCGTGCTGGTGCTGGAAAAGGCCAACAGGGTCGGCAAAAAAATCCTGATGTCTGGCGGGGGCCGCTGCAACTTCACCAATTGCGTGGTAGAGCCCGACAACTTCATCTGCAACAACCCGCACTTCTGTAAGTCCGCCCTGAGCCGCTATACCCAGTGGGATTTCATCGCCATGGTGGAGCGCCACGGGATCGCCTACGAGGAGCGCAGACACTCGCAGCTGTTCTGCCTGCACTCGGCCAAAGACATCCTGGCCATGCTGCTGGCCGAATGCGATGCGGCAGGGGTGGATATCCGTACCCGGTGCGAGATCGAATCAGTTGGGGTAACAGCGCGGGAGTCCAGCCGCTACCTGCTGCAGCTGGTGCAGGCCGGGGTGCGCCGGCTCATCACCAGCAACTCCCTGATCGTGGCCACCGGAGCGCTTTCCATTCCCACCCTTGGCGGCAGCGGCCAGGGCTACGAGATCGCACGCCAGTTCGGTCTGGAACTCACCCCGCGCCGGGCCGGGCTGGTGCCCTTCATGTTCAGCGATGCCACCCGGGCCCTGTGCGAGCGCCTGGCGGGTGTATCGCTGGAAGTGGCTGTCGGCTGCAACGGGCGTACCTTCAGCGAAAATATGCTGTTCACCCACCGCGGCATCAGCGGCCCGGCCATCCTGCAGATCTCCAACTACTGGCATCC